>CAZMHG010000584.1:0-835 GCA_964565975.1 uncultured Ilumatobacteraceae bacterium
ACCGCCGCAGCCCGACTGATCAATCCTCCCGCGGGCCGTCGCGACCCGACGGATAGCCTGGTCCACCGTGCCTGCGTTCCAGACGTCCCCGGGGATGCGCGACATCCTGCCCCCCGAGTCCGCCCGCTGGCGTCGCTACGTGTCGGTGTTCGCCGACGTCGTCGAGGCTGCGGGCTATGGCCAGATCATCCCGCCGCTACTCGAGGACATCGGGGTGTTCACCCGGATCGGCGAGGCCACCGACGTGGTCACCAAGGAGATGTACGACTTCGTCGACAAGGGCGGGCGGCACATCGCCCTGCGTCCCGAGGTCACCGCCAGCACGTGCCGGGCGTTCGTCCAGCATCGCCCGCCGACGCCGTGGAAGACGTGGTACACAGGCAGCAACTTCCGCTACGAGAAGCCGCAACGCGGCCGGTACCGCCAGTTCGACCAGGTGGGGATCGAGGTCCTCGGGGCCGACGACCCGCTGTTGGATGTCGAAGTCATCGCCCTCGGCTGGACGTTCTACCGTCGCCTCGGCCTCACCCAGGTTCGCCTGCTGTTGAACTCGCTCGGCGAACCCGACGACCGGGCCCGCTACGTGGCCGACCTGCAGGCCTACTTCACCGCGCACGTCGGCGACCTGAGCGACGAGAGCCGGGCCACGCTTGCCAGGAACCCGCTGCGCATCCTCGACTCCAAGCGCGCCCAGGACGCGCCCATCGTCGCCGCCGCGCCACGGATCCACGCCTACTACAGCGATCAGGCGGCCGATCACTTCGAAGCCGTACGTCGCGGGCTGGCCCTGCTCGGCATCCCGTTCGTGATCGACGACGGGCTGGTCCGCGGCCTG
>CAZMHG010000584.1:859-1177 GCA_964565975.1 uncultured Ilumatobacteraceae bacterium
CGGACGACGTTCGAATACCAGGGCCTGACACTCGACTCGGCGCAGAACGCGCTCGGCGGCGGCGGGCGCTACGACGGGCTGGTCGAGTCCCTCGGGGGCCGACCGACACCGGGCGTCGGTTTCGCCCTCGGGCTGGACCGCACACTCCTCGCGTGCGACGACGAAGGCGTGTTCGGCGCGCCCGACCCATCGGTGCAGGTGTTCGTCGTCGACACCACCGGTGGCACCGAAGCGCTGGGCATCACCAACGAGGCGCAGGTGCGTATCGCCACCTATGCGTATGACGCGCGGGGGCAAGGACGCTCCCCGGCGCGCGGC
>CAZMHG010000584.1:1187-2323 GCA_964565975.1 uncultured Ilumatobacteraceae bacterium
CGCGCCGCCGGCGTGCGTGCCGACCGAGCCTTCGACAACCGCAGCATGAAGAGCCAGATGAAGGGCGCGGACCGCAGCGGCGCGACCTACGCGGTGATCGTCGGCACCGACGAGCTCGACACCGGCCAGGTCGTCGTCCGGCCGTTGCGCGCAGCCCTGGTCGAGGGCGACAGCGGCCAGATCACCATCCCCCGAACCGACCTGATCGAACACCTGACGAAAGCACTGCGATGACCGCGACCACGATGCGCACCCACCAATGCGGCGAGCTGACCGCCGACCAGATCGGCCAGACGGTCACCCTGTGCGGGTGGGTGGCGACCCGCCGCGAGCACGGCGAGCATCTCGCCTTCCTCGACATCCGCGACCACACCGGGGTCACCCAAGCGGTGGTCGACAACACCGTCGACGTGCGCCCCGAGTACGTCGTGTCGGTCACCGGCACGGTGACGGCCCGGCCGGCGGAGAACGTCAACCACAAGATCCCGACCGGCGCGGTCGAACTGCAGCACTGCACCGTGGAGATCCTCAACAGCGCCGAGCCGCCGCCGTTCCCGATCAACGAACGGGCCGACACCGTGGCCGAGACCACCCGCCTGCAGTACCGCTACCTGGACATCCGTCGCGAGCGGATGCAGCGCAACCTGCGCATCCGCTCGGCGGTCAACGCGGCGATCCGCCAGGCGATGGACGAACAGGGTTTCGTCGAGGTCGAGACCCCCGTGCTGGTGCCCTCCACGCCCGAGGGCGCCCGCGAGTTCATCGTCCCCAGCCGCCAGCAGCACGGCAGCTTCTATGCCCTGCCGCAGAGCCCGCAGCTGTTCAAGCAGCTGCTGATGGTGGCCGGCATCGACCGCTACTACCAGATGGCCCGCTGCCTGCGCGACGAGGACCTGCGCGCCGACCGCCAGTACGAGTTCATGCAGCTCGACGCGGAGATGAGCTTCGTCAACCAGGACGACGTGCACGCAGCGATCGGCGCGGCGGTGCTCGCCGCCGCGGAGGCTGCCGGCAAGGACACCGGCGGCGAGATCATCAAGATGACGTGGCACGACGCGATGAACCGCTTCGGCGTCGACAAGCCCGACCTGCGCTTCGGTCTCGAGCTGCACGACCTGGCCGACGTGTTCGCCGCG
>CAZMHG010000585.1:0-2318 GCA_964565975.1 uncultured Ilumatobacteraceae bacterium
CAGCCACGGTGCTGCCGTTCACCCGCGATGTCGGCGCGATCCAATCGCTGGTCGACGTCCTCGAGCAGGAACCGACACGCCGTTCGCGCGGCAGCGACCTGGCCCTGCTCGTCCCCGAGGTCGAGGCCGCAGCACGCCGTTCGGCCACCACGCCGGGCAGGTCGCGGCTGCTGTTCGTGCTGACCGACGGCGAGCAGAACGCGGTCGACGAGACCCGGCCGTTCACCGACCTGCGTAGCCTGTTCGACGGTGGTGCGGTGATCGGCTACGGCACGACCGAAGGCGGGAGGATGCACCCCAACGCCGTCGGCGACCTGACCCCGAGCACGGCGTGGATCCTCGACCCGCAGACCGGCGAGCCGGCCGTCTCGCACGTCGACCTGGCCAACCTGCAGGCGATCAGCCAGGCGACGGGTCTGCAGCTGGTGGTCCGCCCGCCCGTCACGCCGATCTCCGGAGTGGCCGACCAGGTCCGTTCTGCGCTCGTCCAGTCCGGCACGCAGGCAGGCACCCCGCGCACGGTGCTGTGGTTGGTGATGCTCGCGGCGCTCGTCGTGTCCGTACCGCTGCTCGTCTCCCTTGCAGCCGCGCTGGCCGACGCACGGGCGTTGCGGAGTGCCCGATGAAGCGCGCCCGGTGGTTCGCCTACCTCGCTGCGGTCCTGCTCGCGGTGGTCGCGGTGAAGACGCTCTCGATGATGTGGCTCGAGCGCCGCGCCGCCGGCGAGCTGCACGACGGACGACCGAGCCGTGCCGCGGCGACCTACTCGGGGTTGTTCACCGTCAACGTCGTTGATCGGTGGGTCGCGCCCAACGGGCGTGGCGTGGCCCGCTTCGCGGCCGGAGATCTGAGCGGTGCGGCGGCCGACTTCCGCGCGGCGCTGGCGCTGGCCGATCGTTGCGACGTGCGGGTCAACCTGGTGGTCACGTTGGAGGCGATCGGCGATGCGCTGGCCGCCCGATCCGGGCCGATCGCCGGCGCCGAGTCCTACCGCCAGGCCACCGCGGTGGCCGAGAGCGGCACCTGCCAGCAGGGCGCGTCGTCGACCGGTGACCCGGCGCGCCGGCTGCGCGAAGCAATCGCCCGGCTCGCGGCCAAGCTCGGCGCGGCGCCCGCCCCGACGACCACCACGTCCACGCTGCCGGGCTCGCCCGTCGCCCGCGGCAAGCCGCCGGACATGGCCAAGGACAACGTCGACGCCAAGAACGAGCGCGGCGAACGCCGCCGCCGTGACACCGGCGAGACGGTGCCCCGCGGCTCGACCGTCGCCGCACCGTGGTAGGAACGGCGCGGGAACGCAGCGCGGCACGACGCGTCGGCCGCCGGCGGGCTGCAAGGATGCGCCGGTGGCCGAGCACCCGGTGACCCTGACCAAGGCGCAGGCCCGCAGGATCGCGGTCGCTGCGCAACTGCTCGACGGGTCACCGGTTGGCGGTGTCGTCGACCTTGTCGAGCGCCTGACGCTCGTCCAGGTGGAGCCCACCGCAGCGGTCGCACCGACGGCCGAGGTGGTGTGCTGGTCGCGGCTCGGATCGTCGTACCGGCCGCGGCAGATGGCCGACGCGTTGGAGATCGAGCGGCGCCTGTTCGAGCTGCGGCTGATGGTCCGGCCGATGGCCGACGTCGCGTTGTACCTGGCGATGCCCGACGACCCGCCGCGCTGGCTCGGCGCCGACGGGTGGGTCGGCAAGAACCAGGCGTTCCATAGCGCGATCCTCGGGCAGCTGGCCCGCGAAGGACCCCTGCCTGCCAGCGAGCTTGTCGACACGGCGGTCGTGCCCTGGCGGTCGAGCGGGTGGAACCGCAACCGCAACGTGCAGATGATGCTCGAGGCGATGTCGCTGCTCGGCGAGGTGGCATTCTCTGGGCGCGACGGAGTCGAGCGGTTGTGGGACCTCGCCGAGCGTGTCTATCCCGAGGTCGACGTGCCCGACGCGGCCGACGCGCAGCGGGCGCGCGATCAGCGCCGGCTCGCCTCGCTCGGCATCGCCCGCGCGCGGGCTACGGCCCAGCCGGTGGAACCCATCGCCGTCGGCCAGGCCGGCGTGGCCGCCGTCGTCGACGGGGTCCAGGGGGAGTGGCGGGTGGACCCGGCTGTGCTGCGACGGGTGGACGACGAGTGGCACGGCCGCACGGCCCTGCTGTCGCCGCTGGACCGGTTGGTGTTCGACCGCCGGCGCCTCGCGGCGCTGTTCGACTACGAGTTCACCCTCGAGCAGTACAAGCCGGCTGCGTCGCGCCGCTGGGGGTACTGGGCGATGCCGATCCTGCACAGCGACCGCCTGGTCGGCAAGCTCGACGCAACCGCCGACCGCAAC
>CAZMHG010000586.1:0-2314 GCA_964565975.1 uncultured Ilumatobacteraceae bacterium
CACGGGTCGCGTCGTCAACGTCGCCCAGTTTGGTGCGTTCGTCAACATCCTCCCTGGCCGTGACGGGCTGGTGCACATCAGCAAGCTCGGCCGCGGCAAGCGGATCAACAACGTCGAGGACGTGCTCGAGCTCGGCCAGGAGATCGAGGTCGTCGTCGAGGAGATCGACGAGAAGGGCAAGGTCAGCCTGATGCCCGGGTCGGGCTGGGCCGGGCCGGCCGGCGATGGCAACGCGTCCGGCGATGCTGCGGAGCGTGCTCCCGAGCGGCGCGAGCGCCCAGCGGTGGGCCGTTCCGACGGCGCGGTGAACGTGTCGTTCGACGACCACTTCGACGCCGAACTGGCCGGCGAGTTCGGCGATCTCGGTCCCGGCGGCGAGGCCGGCGGGAACAGCGCCAACGGCCGTGGCGACCGTGACCGCAACGACCGTGGTGCCCGGGGCGGCGACCGCGGCCGGAGCAACGACCGCCGTGGCGGCCCCCGCCGCCACCGCTGACACGTCACTCCGGTACATCACCCGGATAGATCAGCCGGACACGTTCGTCGGCGGGCAGCGATGCTCGAACCGGCGACTGGACATGAGCCACCCGCGAGGGTGGCTCATGTCGCGTTCCGGGCGAGAATGTGCCGGTGACCGACCTCCAGACGCTCGCCCTGTCCAACGACGACGGAGTCCTCACCGTCACGCTCGATCGCCCCGAACAGCTCAACTCGTTCACCGTCCGGATGGCCGACGAGTTGCAGTCCGTGTTCACCGCGGTCAACCAGGATGACTCCGTGCGGGCGGTCATCGTCACCGGAGCTGGCCGGGCGTTCTGCGCCGGGATGGACCTCGCCGCCGAGGGCAACGTGTTCGGGCTCGACGAGTCCCAGCAACCGGGACTGGCCGACATGGCCGACCTCGACGATCCGCGCCTGGCTCGGATTCGCGATACCGGCGGCCGCGTCGCGTTGGCGATCTACGCCTGCCGCAAGCCGGTGATCGCGGCGATCAACGGTGCGGCGGTCGGCATCGGCGCGACGATGACGCTGCCGATGGACGCCCGTCTGGCGTCCGACCGCGCCCGGATCGGCCTGGTGTTCGGCCGACTGGGCATCACGCCCGAGGCGTGCTCGACGTGGTTCCTGCCGCGCCTCGTCGGGATGGCCACCGCGCTCGACCTGGTGTACACCGCCGACGTGTTGGACGCCCGAGCAGCACTGGATGCCGGGCTGATCGAGCAGGTCCTCCCTGCTGACGAGCTCCTGCCGGCGGCGCGCGCCCTGGCCGACCGCTGGACGCTCGGCAAGTCGCCCGTGGGGATCGCCCTCGCCCGCCAGATGATGTACCGCAACTCGGCCCAGCCAGATCCGGTGCAGGCGCACCGCGTCGACTCGCTGGCAATGTTCTACACGAGCATCGCCGACGGGGCCGAGGGCGTGCAGGCCTTCCGCGACAAGCGCGCCGCGGCGTTCGCCGGACGCGCCTCGGAGATGCCGCCGTTCTACGACGACTGGACCAGCTGACCCGGCGGCTGTCGGGACCGGCAGTCCGGCGAACGACGTCGTGCCGGACCGTTGGTGCTACTGGGCGTGGAGGTCGGAGGCGGCGAGCGCCCAGGGGCGGATCTGCTCGATGAACGTCGTCGGGAAACCGTGGTCGATCGCCGTCGCCCGGTCGAGTTCGGCGAGGTCGCCAGCGGCAAGCTCGACGTCGAGACACCCAAGGTTCTCGTCGAGTTGGGCGACCGATCGCGCGCCGACGATTGGGTGGACCCTCGGGCCGGAGGCGGCGACCCAGGCGAGCGCGACCTGTGCTGAGGACAGGCCGTGTCGGCCGGCGATCTGGTCCACGAGCGTGGCTACGTGCCGGTCGCGGTCGCTGATGCCGGACGGCTGGAGCCGGGTGGGTCGCCGCGTCGCGCTCTCGCGTGTGAACTTGCCGGACAACAGGCCGCCGGCGAGCGGCGACCATGCCGTGACCGTGAGCCCGAGCGCGTCAGCCATCGGCAACAGCTCTCGCTCGGCGTCGCGCTGCACCAGGCTGTAGGGGACCTGGATTGCCGAGATCGGCGTCCAGCGCCGGGCCTCGGCGACACCCAGGGCGATCACCCAGGCTGGCGCGTCGGAGATCCCGATCGACAGGATCTTGCCCGCTCGGACAGCGTCGTCGAGCGCGCGGACGGTCTCCTCGATGGGCGTGGCGTCATCCCACAGGTGCACCCAGTAGAGGTCGATGTAGTCGGTCCTCAAGCGGCGCAGGCTGGTCTCGAGGGAGAGGCGAAGGTTCTTGCGGTGGTTTCCGCCGCCGTTGGGATCGTGTGGATCGCGGGTG
>CAZMHG010000587.1:0-2301 GCA_964565975.1 uncultured Ilumatobacteraceae bacterium
GGGGTCCCCGTCGTCCACGTCGCCACCACCCTGCTGGCGATGGTCGACGCGGCGATCGGCGGCAAGACCGGCGTCAACCTGCCCGAGGGCAAGAACCTGGTGGGCGCGTTCTGGCAGTCCACCGCGGTGCTCTGCGACCTGGACGCGCTGGCCACGCTGCCCGCCCGCGAGCAGCGCTGTGGCAGCGGTGAGATGGCCAAGTACCACTTCCTCACCGGCGACGACTTCGCCGCGATGGACCTGGAGACCCGCGTTGCCCGCTGCGTGGAGATCAAGGCCGAGATCGTCGCCGAGGACGAGCGCGAAGGTGGGCGCAGGGCGCTGTTGAACTACGGCCACACCCTCGGCCATGCGCTCGAGATCGCCACCGATCACCGGCTGGCGCACGGCGAGGCGGTCGCCATCGGACTGGTCTATGCCGCACACCTGGCCCACGAGCTCGGCCGGATCGACGCGGACCGGGTCGACGCCCATCGGGCCGTGGTCGGCGGCGAGTACGGCCTGGGGTTCGCCCTCCCCGACGGGCTGGACGGCGACGCGCTGGTGGCGGCGATGGCCCGCGACAAGAAGGTGCTGTCGGGCGGCCTCACCTTCGTGCTCGACGGGCCGCGCGGTGTCGAGCTGGTGTCCGGCGTGCCGGCCGAGATCGCCGGGCGAGCCCTTGCCCGGATGCGCGCCGACGATGCCCGCTCCGGGGTGAGCGCGCCAGGATGAGCACGTGGCTCTGATCGCCCTGCTCCACGGCCCGAACCTCAACCTGCTCGGCCAGCGCGAACCGCAGATCTACGGCACGGCGACGCTGGACGACTACGTGGAGCGCACTCGCCAGACGGCAGCGCGGTTCGGCCACACGGTCGAGGCGCTGCAGACGAACCACGAGGGCGTGCTGATCGACGCGATCCACGCGGCGCGTCACCGTGCCGCCGGGATCGTGATCAACCCCGGCGCGTGGACCCACTACGCGTGGGCGATCCACGACGCGCTGGCCGCGTTCGACGGCCCGGTGATCGAGGTGCACATCTCCGACCCCGCCGCGCGCGAGCCGTGGCGGCATCTGAGCGTGATCGAGCCGGTCGCCGTGGCCCGGTACACCGGCCAGGGGATCCGCGGCTACGAGCTGGCGGTCGAGCACCTCGCCGGCCTGCTCGACGGGGCGCCGGCATGAACCACGGCGCACGTCCCGCGCAGCTCGAGGCCGGATGCGCGGCCGCCGGCATCGACGCGCTGCTGGTCAGCGATCTGACCAACATCCGCTGGTTGACGGGCTTCACCGGTTCCAACGGGTTCGTCGTCGCCGCGCCGGGCGAGCTGACCCTGATCACCGACGGCCGCTACGGCGAGCAGGCCGCGGCGCAGGCGGAGCGCGCCGGCGTCGCCGCCACCGTGGTGGTCGAGCGCACCGGCGCGGCGATCCTCGCCGCGGTCGTCGCCGCCTGCTCGCGCTACTCACGTGTCGGGTTCGAAGCGGCGCACGTCAGCGTCCACGACCACGGCCGGCTCGTCGCCGCAGGGGCGGGTGAGCTGGTGGCCACCACGGGGCTGGTCGAGGCCGGCCGGCGCACGAAGGACGCCGCAGAGATCGAGACGATCGCCCGTGCCGCGGCGATCGCCGACCAGGCGTTGTCCGACGTGCGCGCCGGCATCGTCGCCGGGGTCACCGAAGCGGACATCCGCAACGAGCTCGAGCTGCGCATGCGCCGGCTGGGCGCCAGCGGGCCGAGCTACGACACGATCGTCGCCGCCGGGCCGACCAACGGCGCCCTCCCGCACCATCGGCCCACCGACACGGTGCTCGCCGACGGCGACCTGGTGGTGATCGACGTCGGCGCGCTGGTCGACGGATACCACAGCGACATGACGCGCACGTTCTGCGTCGGCGAACCGACCGTCGAGCAGCAGCGGATGTACGACCTGGTGCTGCGCGCCCAGCTCGCCGGGCTCGACGCGGTCCGGCCGGGTGCCCGCGGCGCCGCGGTCGACGCCGCCAGCCGGTCGGTGATCGGTGATGCCGGGTACGCCGACTGGTTCACCCACGGCACCGGTCACGGTGTCGGGTTGCTGATCCACGAGGATCCGTGGAACACCTCGGCGAGCACCGACGTGCTGCGCGTCGGCGACGTCGTAACCGTCGAACCCGGCGTCTATCGTGGAGGTTTCGGCGGCATCCGTGTCGAAGACCTGGTGGTCGTCACCAGCGACGGATGCCGACGCCTCACGTCATCTCCCAAGGATTCACTGTGCCCGCCATCACCACCAACGACCTGAAGAACGGCATCACGCTGGAACTGGACAACGCCCTGT
>CAZMHG010000588.1:0-2298 GCA_964565975.1 uncultured Ilumatobacteraceae bacterium
CGGCGTGCTCGCCGAAGATGTGCAAGAAGCGCTCGACGGCGACGACCCGCTTGGCGTTGGCGTACGCCCGGGGTTCCACGCCGCCGATCTTTCCCAGGCGTTGCAGCGTTCGGTAGACGTAGTAGAACACGGCGACCAGCCCGGCCTCGCGCACCGCCGGCAGGGCCCGCACCCGGATCGGGACGCGCAGCCCGGCCGACTCGGTGGCGACCGGGTCGGTCTTCATCACGGCAGGGTGACCGCGGGAAGGTCGTTGCGCCACAACACGTCGACCCCGCCGATCCGGCCGATCCGGTGGTAGCGCGCGGCGAGGTCGGCGGTGAGCTGGCCGGTGCGGTCGCACGGTTGGTTGCGATAGACGAACACGGCCACCGCGTCCGGCGCGTTCGGCCCGGTGAGGACGTCATGGACGTTCTGCTGCGCGCCCGTGGCGTCCTGCACGTTGCCCTGCCACAGGTACTTGACCGGTGGCTGCTGGTCGACCAGCGAGTACAGCGCCGCACTGGCGCAGTAGGCGTAGATCGTCGGGCGGATGCCCGCCGGCTTGGAGTCGACCCAGGCGGCGAGGGAACGGTTGGTGTACGGCGAGTTCCCCAGCACCAGGCGCGGGGCGACGATGCAGGGGATCGCCGCGGCGATCGCCAACAGCCCGACGAGACGCGTCGTGCGTCCGGCCGACGTACGGGTCGACAGCACGGCCGCGGCACCGACGGCGACGGGTGTGGCGAGGATGATGAAGTAGTGCCGGTGGAAGCTGCCGCCCATGGCGAATGCGGCAAACGACGTGGCCAGCCAGGCGAAGTACAGCATCCGCCGGGGTGTCGCCTTGACGAACGCCCGGCAGCGCGGGACGACGACGATCAGGATCGGGGCGAAGACCGGCAGGACGAACAGGCCGTTGACCAGCAGGCGCCCGAATTCGGGGTTGGTCAACCCGCTCTTGGTGCTGGTGCGGTAGCCGACCAGTGCGTAGCGGTAGTCCGCCCAGCCGAGCGAGCGGCCGTGCAGCAGCATCGCGCCCAACACCACGACCACACCGATCCCGAAGCCGAGGACCGGCGCGGCCAGTTGGCGCACGGTGCGCCAGCGCAAGGCGAGGGCGACGACGACCCACACGCCGACGGCGACGATCCCGTCGAACGCGGACTGCTTGACCGTCAACCCGGCCGCCGACAGCACCCCGGCACCGAACGCGGCCGGGACGGCGAGCCGCGCTTGCGGTCGCCGCAGCAGCACCCAGGCGATCAGCGCCAGCCCGGGCAGCGCGAACGCCGCGGCGAGCAGCTCGCCGTTGGAGGCGAAGCCCTCGATCAGCGGCGCCGCGGTGACCATCGCCGCCAGCCACCCGGCGATCACCGCGGCGCGCCGCCCGGCGAGCACGCCGGCCAATCCGGCTGCGCCGACGACGACCGCCGCTCCGGCAAGGATCGCCAGCCACCGTGTGCTCACCGGGCCGGTGCCGGGCAGCGCGTCCCACACCCGGAACAGGACCAGCAGACCCTGGGGGCGGTCGACGAACAGGTCGCGGTACAGGGCGCCACCACCGGCCCAGAACCGGGCCACGGACAAGAACCCGCCCTCGTCGGAGATCAGCGGCGCCCACAGGAACCGGATGCGCATCAGCGTGGCCAGCAGGATCGCCCCGCCGAGGTGCACGCCCAAACGGCGGTTGCTCACGGCGGTCGCAGGCATCCTTCGAGCATACGATCGACGGTCAGCGTCACGGGGTGACGTATCCGGCGGCACGCCCCGCGGCAAGGATCACACGCGTCGCGTGCGGCGCTCGGTAGGCTGCGCTCCCGTTGTTCAGTTCGGCTGAAAGCGGAGGCGCGATGCCCAAGCACATCTTCGTGACCGGCGGGGTCGCCAGTTCTCTCGGCAAGGGCCTGACCGCGTCGTCACTCGGCCGGCTGCTCAAGCAGCGTGGCCTTCGGGTCACCATGCAGAAGCTCGACCCGTACATCAACGTCGACCCGGGCACGATGAATCCGTTCGAGCACGGCGAGGTGTTCGTCACCGACGACGGCGGCGAGACCGACTTGGACCTCGGGCACTACGAGCGGTTCATCGACGAGTCGCTGACCCGTGATTCCAACGCGACCACCGGGTCGATCTACCAAGCGGTGCTCGCCGCCGAGCGGCGCGGAGACTACCTGGGCAAGACCGTCCAGGTCATCCCGCACATCACCGACGAGATCAAGCGGCGGATCACCCGGTTGGCGCAGACCGACGTCGACGTGGTGATCACCGAGATCGGCGGCACCGTCGGCGACATCGAGATCCTCCCGTTCCTCGAGG
>CAZMHG010000589.1:0-2293 GCA_964565975.1 uncultured Ilumatobacteraceae bacterium
TGTGGTGGGACACCTGCCCTGCCGGCGGACGCATCGCGGTGCGCAACGCCGACGGCTCGCTCACCGAGGCCGGTGCCGAACGTGTCGCCCGGCTGGTCGCCGGCCTGTTGCCGTGAACCCGAGCACGGCCTGGGCGGGGCTACGCCGGCACGGCTGGTGGTGGGGTGTCCCGATCGCCGCGGTCGTCGTCACCTGCCTGGCCGCCGTGGCCGGGACGACGTGGAACCTGACCGGCGACTTCGCCCACACCGAGTTCTTCGTGCGCGCCGTGCCCGGGCACCTGCCGCTCGTCGGTGTCGCCGCGCGTGTCGCCGGCAACGGCAGCACGCCCGGGCCGAGCATGGCGTACCTGCTGGCACCTGGCTATCGGCTGTTCGGCAGTTCGGCGTGGGCGCTGGCCGTCTCGCTGTGCGTGTTGCACCTCGTCGCCGTCGCGCTCGGGCTTGCCGTCGCCCGCCGATACGGGTCCACCCTGCTGGCCGCGTGCGTGGCCGGGACGTGGTTGGTGATGACGGTGTCGTTGGCACCACGGTTCTTCCTCGAACCGTGGAACGTGTGGGTGCCGGTGTACGCCTTCGGGCTGTTCCTGCTGCTGGTCTGGGCTGTCGCCCTGGACCACCTCGCCTGGCTCCCGCTGGCGGTGGTCGTCGCCAGCCACTGCGTGCAGACGCACATCAGCTACACGTTGCTGTGCGCCGGTCTGCTCGGACTGCTCACGGTGTGGATCGCCTGGCGGTGGTGGCGCACCGACGCGCTGGCCGGGCGCCACCCGCTGCGGTGGCTGGTGATCGCCGCCGCCTGCGGTGTGGTGATGTGGGTGCCGCCGCTGATCGAGCAGTTCCGACCAGGCACCGGGAACCTGACCAAGATCTACGACCAGTTCACCGATCCGGGCGAGCCCTACGTCGGGATCGGCGCGGCGGCCAAGGCGTTGGTCGGTCGGCTGAACCTGCTCGGGCCGTGGCTGCACGATCCGGCGGCGAGCCCGCGGGCGACGCCCGATGTCGTCGGGTTCGTCCTGTTCGTCGCGTTGGTCGGTGCCGGCGGGTGGTGTGCGTGGCAGCGGCGTCGCCGGCCCGAGCTGACGATGTACGCGGTCCTTGCCGCGTCCACGGTGCTCGGCCTGGCGAGCACGGCCCGGATCTTCGGCACGTTCTACGAGTACGTGGTGCGCTGGATGCTGCCGCTCGCCGCGGCGTGGGTTGCGACGGCGGCGTGGTCGGTGATCCAGACGGTGCTCGCTCGGCATCCGGCGCCGGCGAACCGTCGCCGCCTGGTCGGCGCCGGCGTGCTGGCGATGCTCGCCTGGACCGCCGTCGGCGTCGCCCACGCGGCAACGGCGCAGATCCCGTACCCCAAGGACTCGGCGCTGACGACCTCGCTCGCCGGCCAGCTCGCGGCGCGCCTCGACAGGTCGCAGACGTATCAGTTCGACGAGGACGACCCGATGTCCCTTGGCGCGTTGGGGTACGGCCTGCCGCTCGCTCTGGAGAAGGCCGGGTTCCGCGTCGGCGTCGGTCCGTGGGGGACGGCCGGGGCGATGGCCTACCGCGTGGTCACCGACGAGCACGCCGACCACGCGCTGTGGTATGTGTCCACCCAGCCGCTGATCGACGCCTTCGCCGCGGCACCGGGCGCCCAGGTGTTGGCCACGGCCGACGTGCGCACCGCGGGCGAGCGCCAGCGCAGCGACACCGCGCTGGCCGAGGTGCTGCGAATCCTCTGCTCGACCGGGCACGCCGCCGACGTGCCCACGCTGTATCACCGTTGGGGCGTGACCGTGCTCGCCTTCCAGCAGGGCATGCCCGCGGCGCTGGCCGCGCCGCTGTCGACGTACACCGACCTGCGCCAACCCGCCGCGGTCGTCGAGCTGCCCGCCGGCACCGACACCGGCACGATCCGGGCGACCCCACCGGTGTGCCCCTGATCGAGCCGATCCTGCCGCCGCGCCAGCCCGGCGCGGGATCAGTTGCCGAGGGTCAGCTTGGGGAGGAAGCGCTGGTACTTCACGCCGGTGCGGGAGTAGCGCAGCACGCAGTACATCGCCCGGACGGCGTCCTTCATCCCGATCTTCTTGCCCTCGTCGTAGGTGCGGCCGCTGTAGCTGATGCCGACCTCGTACACCGCCCAGCCGCCACGGGCGATCTTGGCGGTGACCTCGGGCTCGAACCCGAAGCGGTTCTCCTCGATCTCGATCGACTGGATGATCTCCCGCTTGAACAGCTTGTAGCAGGTCTCCATGTCGGTCAGGTTGAGGCCGGTGAACATGTTCGACACGAGCGTGAGCATCTTG
>CAZMHG010000590.1:0-1979 GCA_964565975.1 uncultured Ilumatobacteraceae bacterium
CAGGCGGGCGAGGTCGGCAGGTCCGGCGGTGATGTCGGCGAAGTTGACCGATCCGTCCTCGAACTGCCACCAGCGCTGCGCCGGCTGGCCGCGATAGCGGACCGCCGCGGGCAGCGCGGTGATCGTCGTCCCCTGCGCCGGAACGGGTACGGGTGTGGTCGGCATCGGCCGCGCGGCCGCAGCGCCCTGCGCCACGGTGGCGTCGAACGTGAACCAGTCCACCGCACCGCCGGCGTGCTCGGCGGCGGCCAGCTCCAACGAGTCGTCCCGGCCGGCCTCCACGGTGAACGCGTACTCCAGGCGCTCCGGGTCCCATGCCTGCAGGTTGGGCCCGTCACCTGCCGCCGCGCCGGTCGACGCGCACCACTGCCGCCACCGCGCGACGACCGCGAGCACCTCGGACGACGCCGCGCCACCGGCGTCGGCGGCGAGGGCGGCGATCAGCGAGTCCGGCTCGGCCAGCACGCGCCGGCCGTCGATCGCCAGGCGGCCGAGCAGCGCCGACGTCGCCGCTGGCAGGCCCGTCGTGGCGACGACACCGGGTGCACCGCCGAGGCGGTACGTCTCGGCCAGGCGGTCGGCCACGGATCGCGAGCCGGCGTTGGCCAGCATCCGCCACAGCCGGTGACCGGTGCGCGCCGCGGCGTATCGGCCGGCATCACCTGACGTCGGTTCGTCCTGCCGCTCGACGGCGAACTCGATCGGCTCACCGGCGGCCAGCGCGACGCTCGGCCCGGTGCCGCCGGCGCGGGCGGCGCGCAGGTGGAGGGAACGGGCGGTCACCGAGATGCCCACAGGACGGGCGGCATCGTCGCCACGCAGCTCGCCGATCTGCCACTGGCGGGCGAGCATCCACAGCGGGTCGGCGACCCGGGCCTCCAGCCAGCCGGCCAGCGAGACGCTGCGGCATTGGCCCTCGATGCGCTGCCAGCCGCTCACGGCTGCGCTCCCCTGCCCGCGGCCGAGCCGTTTCCACGCGCGGCGGCGCGCGATCCGGCCGCGGGTGTCGTGGCGAGCGGCGTGATCGAGCCCGGCACGTACACGCTCGGCACCGTGCGCCCGTCGACGGCCAGATCCTCGGGCGCGACCGCGCGCAGACGTGCCCAGTCGAGCGTGGAACGCACCGCGTCCTCGACCACCTCCAGGCTCCAGCGGGCGCCGTCGGGCAGCACCTGGAGCACGCACACCTGTGGTGCCTGGTTGGTCGGGGCGTCGAAGTGCACGGCGACACCGGTCACCTGATCGGCGTTCGGAACGTGCTCGACCCACTGGTCGACGACCATCGCGCACACCGGTGCCGTCACGTCCACGGGCGCAGCCCCGGTGACTGCGGTGACACACAGCATGTTGCCGTTCGCCGCCGGGCGGGCCACGGCGGCCCACGTCCCGCCGGGTGCGGCCGGGTACTGGGCGGCGATCAGGGACAGACCGCCCGCACCGAGGGCGGTGGACAGCAGGCCGGCGTGCGTCAGCCGGCCGAGCTTTGGCCGGACGCGGCCCACGGCGTCGAGCCACTCGTCGAGCCGGTCGGCGGTGGCCAGCGCGGGGTCGGGAATGGCACCGCCGGCGGAGATCTCGAACGCCGCCAGCAACGGCAGCCGATGTCCCAGGAGCAGCAGGACCCGCTCGTCGGGCGGAGGCGGCACGAGCGTCGGCAGCTGGATCGGCGGCCCAGGAGCACCGGGCACGGGAACGGCCGGGCCACCACCGGGGACAACCTGTCCGACGAGCTTGCGCTGCCGGTCGCGCACCATCGCCAGCAGCTCGCCCGCACGGCCGGCGTCACCCAGCGGGCCCGGACGGCCGAGGCCGAACCGGGCCAGCTCGGTCAGCCCGGTGACCGGAGCGGGTTGGCCGGCGTCGAGCGCTGCCGACAGCTCGCGAGCGGTGCACTTGAGGGTCACGCGGGCCTGCTTGATCTCTTCGGGGGACATGGGCGCTCGGGGTGGCAGAGGGGGAAGAAGCCGCAACGGACCGCG
>CAZMHG010000590.1:1989-2287 GCA_964565975.1 uncultured Ilumatobacteraceae bacterium
TGCGACCGCGGCACCGAGCCGCGCTGCGAGCACCCCGAGCACGCCGTCCCATGCGTCGTCGGTCGCCGGCGGCTCACCCGGATCGGCGGCCGGGCGCAGGTCACGGCCGTCACCGGGCCGCGCCGCGTCGATCAACCGGGACAGCTCGGCGGCGAGCACGCCGAACTCGGCGAGCGACACGAGGCGGTCGCCGCGCGCCGTGGGGTCGATGGTGCCCGGCCCGATCGCCGCCTCGATCAACCCCGTCAGCGGGGCACCGACCCGCGCCGGGACGTCGCCGGCGAGGTGGCCGGCATCG
>CAZMHG010000591.1:0-980 GCA_964565975.1 uncultured Ilumatobacteraceae bacterium
CGACGCGCTCGACGTCCCCGTGGACGACCTGCTCGTCGCCGCGACACCGCTCGTCGAGGCGCGCGTGGCGATGCACCGGATCACCAACCGCACGGCCAACGTGCTGCTGCTCCAGGACCAGGACGCCGTCGCCGAGATGTGCGCGGCGGGCGACGCCGATGCGCTGATGCTCGGCCTGTCCACCGCGGCGCGGCGTGTCGAGTGGTCGAGCAACCGGTTCTGGAACCGGCTCGAAGGGCTCGCCGAGCGTTCCGGGCGACGGGGTCCCGTGCGACCCGCGCCGCTGACCACCGAGAGCGTCGTGATCGACGGCGAGGTCGAGTTGCTCCCCGGCGCCGACGTGGACGATCCGTCCCTGGCGTTCCGCCTTGCCGCCGAGGCCGCGCACCGCGGCCTGCGCCTGTCGCACGCCTCGCTGCTGCGGCTCTCGCTCGGCGACGTGCCCGAGGGCGCACCGTGGAGCCAGGCGACCCGGCGGGCGTTCCTCAGCCTGCTCGGCAGCGGCCCGGCGCTGGTCGACGCGGTCGAAGCGCTGGAGCACCACGGATTGCTCTCGCGGCACCTGCCCGAGTGGCGCGCGATCCGGTTCCGCCCGCAGCGCAACGCCTTCCACCGCTACACCGTCGACCGCCACCTGCTGGAGACCGCGGTCGAGGCCGATCGCCTGGTCCGTACCGTCAGCCGGCCCGACCTGTTGCTCGCCGCGGCGGTGCTGCACGACATCGGCAAGGGGCGTGCCGAGGACCACACCGAACTTGGCGTCCGGCTGACCCGCACCGTGGCCGACCGGATGGGGTTCGCACCGGCCGACGTCGACGCGTTGTGCGTCCTGGTCGGCTGCCACCTGCTACTGGCAGAAACGGCCACCCGGCGCGACCTGGACGACCCGCGCACCGCAGAAGGTGTCGCCGAGCGGATCGGGACCGTCGAGCGCCTGGAGCTGCTGCGCGCCCTCACCGAAGCCGATTCGCGGGCGACAG
>CAZMHG010000591.1:990-2285 GCA_964565975.1 uncultured Ilumatobacteraceae bacterium
AGACCTCGTGGACCGCCTGGAAGCACCGGCTGGTCGACACGCTGGTGGACGTGACCCGGGCCTCGTTCCGTGGCGAGTCGATCGTTGCCGAGCGCACGCCACTCGCCGCGTTCGTCGGCGAACTGGCCGAACGCGCCGCGTCGAACGGCACCCTGCAACTCGGCTACCAACCGGCGGCTCAATTGGGCACGGACGTCGACGTCGTCGCCGTCGCCTCGGGCGACCGCGCCGGGCTGTTCGCCACGATCGCCGCAGCCTTCGCGCTACACAACGTGCCGGTCGTCGGCGCCGACGTGTGGACCACGCCCGACGGGCTGGCCGTCGACCAGTTCCAGGTGCTCGACGCGTCGCTCGTCCCGTGGCCCAAGTTGGAACAGACGCTGCGCCGCGCCGTCGCCGGCGAGATCGACCTGGACGACGCCGTGCACCAGCGGTTGTCCGCCCGCTCGCGCCATCGACGGCGACCCGCCGCGGCCGCACCGCCGGTCACCGAGGTCGCCATCCGCAACGACGCCTCGTCCACCGCGACGCTCGTCGACGTGCGGTCACCGGACGACGATGCCGTGCTGTACCGGCTCGCCGCCGTGCTGCGCGACCGCGGCCTGGACGTGCAAGCCGCCAAGGTCGCCACGCTCGGCCACGAGGTCGTCGACGTGTTCTACGTGCGCACGGCGAGCGGCGAGCAACTCGCCGACGACCGGCACGGGCCGCTGCGCGCCGCGCTGATCGCCGCGCTCGGCGGTCCCCAGCCGGCCGACGAGTGCCACGGCTGAGCCCCGCCGTCGTCAACGGCTGGCGCGACGGCGATCGGTAGCCTGGCCCGAATGTCGACACCCGAGTACCTGCCGGCGACACGGGCGATCGTCGCAGGACGCAGCGCCAACGGCCGATCCCTGTCACCCCCGCTGTGGGCGGCCAGCACGTGGGAGTCGGACGGCCTGGACGACGCCAACCGGCGCGCGGTCGGCATGCGCAGCCCCGAGTTCTACGGCCGCTACGCCAACCCCACGGTGCGCGCCTTCGAGCAAGCGGTCGCCGAGCTGGAGGGTGCCGAGGACGCGGTCGCGTTCGCCTCGGGCATGGGCGCGCTGGCCACCGTGGTGCTGGCACTGTGTTCGAGCGGCGACCACGTCGTCGCCCAACGCCAGCTGTACGCCGCCTCGCTCGCGTTCCTGCAGGGACCGTGCCAACGCTTCGGCATCGACGTCACGCTGGTCGACGGCGCCGAACCGGGTGCGTTCGCCGCCGCCGTCCGGCCCGGCCGGACGATGCTGGTCATCGCCGAGACGCCGTCG
>CAZMHG010000592.1:0-2260 GCA_964565975.1 uncultured Ilumatobacteraceae bacterium
CTGGCTGCCGGCGTGTTCGCTGGCCAGCGTGGCGTTGATCGCCGGGTTGCAGGTGCGCGGACCGGTGCGGGCGGTGCTGTCGTGGCCGCCGTTGGTGATCCTCGGGGGGATCAGCTACGGCGTGTACCTGGTGCACTGGCCGCTGTTCCTGCTGCTCGACGGGCAGCGCCTCGGGTTCGGCGGCGCGCCGCTGTTCGCCGTGCGCTGTGCGGCGACGCTGGCCACCGCGGCCGCGTCCTACGTGGCGATCGAACGTCCGGTCCGCCGTGGCCGGCTGCGCCCGCGGACCGTCGCGACCGGTGCGTTCACCGGGGCGGTGGCGGTCGTTCTCCTCGGCCTCAGCCTGCCGTATCTGGCCCTCGTGGCCGCGCCCGACCGGGCCGTTGCCGCACAGGTGTCGATCCCGGCGTCGAGCGGTTCACTGGCACCGCTGACCCGCACGGCGACCGTCCCCACGGTGACCGCCGCCACGCTGCCCGCACCGACCAGGGCTGGGCCCGCGGTGACCGCGCCGACGTTGCCCGTCCAGACGTTGCCCAGGCCCGCTGTGACCGCGCCCGCGGTGACCGTCCCGGCGTCGACGCCCGCCTCTGCATCGTCCACGGCTGGCACGACGACCGGTGCCGCCGCGCTCGTGCCCACGGACGTGCCTGCGAGCGTGCCCACGACGGTGCTGGCGACCCCGTCGCGGCCGGTTCGGGTCCTCGTGCTCGGCGACTCGACGGCGATCGCGCTGGCCAACGGCCTGGCCGGCTGGGCGTCCGACCATCGCCAGCTGGCCCAGGTCGACACCCTGGCGTCGATCGGCTGCGGGGTGCTGCGCGGCGGGCTGTCGACCGGCGACGACGGCAGGTTCCGCAAGAACTGCGACCTCGTCCTCGGCAGGCAACTCGACCAGGAGCTCGCCCGGCACACACCGGACGTCGTCGTCGTGCTGGTCAGCCTGCCCGACGCCACCGAGCACTCGTGGGGATCGAACGGCACGCTCCAGCCGACGGCCGCCGGCTTCACGGCGCGGCTGCGGACCGACTACGCCTGGCTGACCCGTCGCCTGCTGGCCAGGCCGGCGGTCAAGGTGCTGTACCTGCTGCCCGCCGAACCGGCGTCGTGGTTCATCGGCAACTACGAAACGACCCTGCCGAGCAGCAACTGGGACGGCCAGCGCGCCGCGATCGCCGCGGTCCACGCCGCGCATCCGGATCGTGTGCTCGTCGCCGACTTCGGGTCGTGGCTGTTGGCCCGCGAACGTTCGGGCGACCGCACCTGGCGCACCGACGGCCTGCACCTCGACCCGGTGGGGGCCCGGCGGGTGGTCGACCAGTTCCTGGCCGCCCGCGTGCTCGACGCAGCGCTCGGCGCGGTCTGAACGGCGGCCGCGAGCCGGCTATCCGAGATATCTGTTGAACGCAACCCTCAGCTTCAGGCCGGCGCTGTTGCGCGAGTTGTAGTCGGCGATCAGCTGGTTGGCGGCGTCTTCCATCTCCGTCACGGTGGTGGCGACGTCGGCGCCGGCGAAGATCTTGGCGACACTGGCCGCGACGGTGGTGCGCACCTCCTGCAGCGGACCCACGATCGGCCCGGCCGAGGTGGGCGCGTCGGGGATCTGCAGCAGCTGTGCACCGGCGACGCCGAAGCGTGGGTCGCCGGCGAGCTTGCCCTTGAGCGGCTCCAGCGCCTCGGCGTCCGGCCGGACCGCCACGTAGCCGGTGGTCGCCGACCACGCGCTCTGCTGCTGCGCGGCAGTCATGAACTTGATGTAGTCCCACGACGCGGCGACCTTGGCGGCATCGCCGCTGTCGTTGATCCACAAGGACGCGCCGCCGACGATCGCCCCAGGTGAGCCGGGACCGGGCATCGGGCCGACACCGAAGTCCTCGGGCGTGAGGTGGGCGAACTGACCGCCTTTCAGGATGTCCAGCACCGAGCCGAGCGCGGCCGACGTGTTGATCGTCATCGCTGCCGGTTGCTCTTTGTCGGCCAGCTTGAGCAGGTTGTCGTATCCGCTGGTGTTGTCGCCGACGTCGACGGCGGTGCCGTCCTTGATCATCGTCTGCAGATCGGTCAGCAGCTTGACGAACTCCGGCGTGTTGAACGTCACCGACGTCGCCCGGGCGGTGCGGCCGTTGTCGTTGTCGACGTAGAACTGGCCGAGCTTGGCCATCCACTGCTCGAGGTACCAGCCGCCACCGCCGTCGAAGTTGCTGTCGATCGACAGCCCGTAGGTGGCGGCGCCCGTGTCGACGATAGTCTTGGCCGCGGC
>CAZMHG010000593.1:0-2258 GCA_964565975.1 uncultured Ilumatobacteraceae bacterium
CTCGACCGTCAACATGATCGGCTCGACTCTGAACATGCCGCACCCCCTCGCAGGATGCCACCAAACTACACGCTAGTAATTTACGCGAGGATGCACTAGGATCGCCGGACACCGGTCTTTTGGGCTCTCCGACCCGATTCGTGGGTGAGAAGCTAAGTGAAATTCCCCGCTGGCCCGGCCGGGTAGTTTACACGGCCTGAGGGGCCTGAGTTTGGCGGTAGGTGGGCTTCCCATTGAATGAGGGTGATCTGCCGAGGTTGGTGTGCCGCCGGCGTTGGTTGTCGTGGTTGATGTGGGCGAAGATCGCCCGACCTGGTGTCGGGGTGATGGAACTCGACGGTCGCCGCCGGCCCGGACGGTGCCGTCGCCGCAGTCGTAGCCGGCGCGGTGGTCGCCGTGGTGACGTTCGGAGGCGCGCTCGTTGCCGGCGCAGCCGTGGTGCTCGTCGTGGCGGGCGTCGCGGCGGGCGTCGTGGCGGCCACGGTGGAAGGCGTCGCCGGCGGCGTGGGGAACGTGCTCGGCACCTGTGTGGCGAACAACCAGGTGTCGAAGAACGTCGTCAGGTCCCGGCCGCTGACGCGCTCGGCGAGGGCGATGAAGTCGGCCGTGACGCGCGACTGGTCGCGGTTCTCGGCGACCCACGACCGCAGGATGGTGAAGAACACGTCGTCACCCACCGTGCGGCGCAGGGCGTGGAGCACCGCGGCGCCGCCGTCGTAGCTGTTCCAACTGAACATCAGGTCGCGCTCGGGCGTTCCGGTTGGCGGGCCGTGACGGCCGAGCAACCCATGCATCGCCTGCGCATCGATCGTGGCGATGCCCTGGTGCTCGTACCATAGCCACTGTGCGTAGGTGGCGAACGACTCGTTCAGCCAGATCGACGACCAGTCGCCGGGACTGACCGAGTCGCCGAACCACTGGTGGGCCAGTTCGTGGGCCATGAACATCGCCGTGCCGGTGTGCCCGCTCCCCCCGCAGGCGTCCAGGTCCGCGGCGCTGTACATCGGCCGTTCCTGATCCTCCATCGCCAGGCCACGGACGCTGTCGGTGATCGCGATGCCGTACTGGTCGAACGGGTACGGACCGAACAGATCGGCGTAGAACTGCAGCGTCGGCGTGGTCGCCGCGACGCATGCGCTGAGCTGGGCCTCGGATCCCTTCATCGCCACGCTGAGCAGCTTGGGGCCGCCCGGCACCTGGCCATGTTGGATGATGTACGGCCCGATCAGCACCTGCAACAGGTATGGCGCCATCTGGTAGCGCTCGGCCCAGCTCCACACCTCGTGGTCGCCGTCGGTGACGTGCGAGACCAACTCTCCGTTAGCCACGCCGGTGAGGCCCTTTGGCACCGTGAGCCGCACCGACCACGTCGCCTTGTCGCTGGGATGGTTGTTGGCCGGGAGCCACAGCTGCAGTCCGTCCGGCTCGTTGAGCACGTACGCGCCGGCGGGGGTGTTGAACCAGCCGATGTCGGCGTACCCCGTGTCCTCGCGCGACCGTGTGGTGTCGACCGAGTAGTGCACCACGAGCACGAACCTGGTCCCGTCGGCGATCGGCGTCGGCGGGGTGATCTGCAGCTCGCTGCGGCTCGCCGTGAACGTCGCCGTGGCCCCGTCGACGGTGACCCGGTCGACCCGAGGGCCCTGGCTGTCCAGGCTGAACGTCGTCAGCGAATCGGTCGCCACGATCTCGGCAGTGACCGTGCCGTCGAGCAGCTTGGTCGTCATGTCGAAGTCCAGGTCGAGGTCGTAGTGGCGGACGTCCAGGCCATGCCCACCGAGTGCCGGGTACAGGCTGTCGCCGATGCCGTCCGTCGCCGAGGCGGCCGGTGTGATGGCCGCGGCAGCTGGCGCCCCCAAGGCGACGAGGGCGACGAGGGACAGCAGGCGACGCATTGCGGCGAGGGTACCGACCCGGCGGCGTCGCGCTGCGTCAGGCCGGCCGCTCGGGCGTGTGCCGGGTACGGCGATCAGCGGTGGCCGATCAGCGGTGCAGGTGCGCGTCGGTCACGGTGGCCAGCAGCCGGACCGTGTACACCGAGTCGCCGGACAGCACGCCGCCACGGGCGAACAGGCGGCCGCCCTGCCAGTTCGACAGACCCAGCTCTGGGCGCGACAGGGCGAACTGCCCGTCCACCCAGCGGGTGAACCCGTCGCCGACGAACGGGGCGTCGACGGCGTCGTAGAACCACTGGTGCAGCGAACGGTCGTCGCTGATCAGCGAGGCGACGAAGTGCGGGCTGTAGCGATTGCACTGCT
>CAZMHG010000594.1:0-2247 GCA_964565975.1 uncultured Ilumatobacteraceae bacterium
TGTGGCCACGCGGCTACCTGGTGATCGTCACGCTGGTCGCCGGCACGGCGTTGCTGATGTGGGTCGGCGAGTTGATCAGCCAGCGTGGCATCGGCAACGGCATGTCGATGCTGATCTTCGCCTCGGTCGTCAGCTCGCTGCCGTACAGCTTCTTCTCGATCCTCAAGTCGAAGAAGTGGGTGCCGTTCGTGCTGCTGATCCTGGTCTCGATCGGCATCATCGTCGCCGTCGTCCGGGTCGAACTGGCCCAGCGCCGGATCCCGGTGCAGTTCGCCAAGCGGGTCGTCGGCCGGCGGATGTACGGCGGTCAGAACACCTACATCCCGCTGAAGGTCAACCAGTCCGGCGTCGTGCCGATCATCTTCGCCTCGTCCGTGCTGCTGCTGCCCGTGCTGGCCAGCAACCTGCTCGGCTCGACGAACGGCACGGGATGGCGCGCCGCGGTCCAGTCGTTCATCACCAAGTACCTGGTCAACGACCGTGGGTGGTTGTACATCACGCTGTTCGCGCTGATGATCGTCGCCTTCGCCTACTTCTACAACTCGATCGCCTTCGACCCGGTTCGCCAGGCCGAGCAGATCCGCCGTCAGGGCGGGTTCATCCCCGGCATCCGTCCCGGCCCGCAGACCGAGCGCTACCTGGCCAAGGCGGTCAACCGGATCACGCTGCCCGGCGCACTGTTCGTCGCCGCGCTGGCGATCACGCCGTACATCATCCTGTGGGCCTTCGACGTCCGGAACTTCCAGTTCGCCGGCACCACGGTGCTGATCGCGGTCGGTGTGGCGATGGAGTTGATGCGCCAGATCGACAGTCAGCTGATGCAGCGCAACTACCAGGGCTTCCTCAAGTAGGCAGGCGCGCCGGAGATGATCCCGGGGGCGCGCCTCATCATCCTCGGCCGGCAAGGGGCCGGCAAGGGCACGCAGTGTGCACGGCTGTCGCGGCACTTCGTCGTCCCGCATATCTCGACGGGCGACATGCTCCGCTCGGCGGTGCGCGAAGGCACCGAGCTCGGCCAGCTGGCCAAGGCCGTGATCAACGCCGGCGGGCTGGTCGGTGACGAGATCATGGTCGGCCTGGTCCGCGAGCGCCTCGAGCGCGACGACGCCCGTGGGCGTGGCTACATCCTCGACGGGTTCCCGCGCACCGTCCCGCAGGCGATCGCCCTCGACGACATCACCTGCCTGCTGCCGCTCGACCAGGTCATCGACCTCGACGTGCCCCGCGAGCTGGTCCTGCAACGTTTGTCGGCCCGGCGGGTGTGCCGCGACTGCGGCACCAACTACGTGGCCCGCGGGGTGGAGTCGTCACCGTGGTTGTGCGACGTCTGCGGTGGCGACGTGATGCACCGCGACGACGACACGCCCGAGTCGATCAACCGCCGCCTCGACCTGTACGAGGAGCAGACCGCACCGCTGATCGAGTTCTACGAGCAGACCGGCCGGCTGGTCGTGGTCGACGGCGTCGGCACCCAGGACCTGGTGTTCGGCCGGCTGATCGCCGCGGTCACCAACCGCCGGTAGGCGTGGGGGTCCGGCGGGCTCAGCCGGTTGCGCGGATCCAGTTGCCGTGGAAGCCGAGCGGGATCCGGCGTGGGATGTGCACACGGGCGACATAGCCGCGGCCAAGGTCGGCGGCGTCGATCACCACGAAGTCGGTCGTCGCCGTGGCGATGTCGTGGACGAAGCCCAACAGCCAACCGTCGTCCTCGGCCGTGGCGCCGGGGCGGGACTGGAAGACCAACTCGCCGGCGCAACGACCCGGACCGTGGTCGAACGACTGCGAGATCCCCGTGGCGAGGTCGACCTTGACCGTCGGCCACCCAGCAGCCAGCGCGCCCGGATCGGTGCGCACGGCGTAGCCAAACCGGTGCGGCGACCCGGCCACGGCGTCGTTGTGGCGGGGGAACTCGCACGGCCCGGCGTCGACCACCGCGGTGGAGCAGGTGCGCGCCACCGGGTCGATGGTCCAGCGCTCCAGCCGCGGCAGCGTGTCGCCGAACGGGCCGTTCAGGTCGTCGAGGAACATCCGGTCGTACACGCACAGGTCGACGACCACCGAACCGTCGGCGGCGTCGTAGGCGTTCAGCGGGTGGTACGCGTAGCACAGCGGCACGTCGACCCAGACGATGTCCTGCGCGGTGCCGGAGCGGGGGAGCAGCCCGAGCCGCGCACCGCTGTCGGGCTGCCAGGAAAACGGGAAGCGGCCGGCCGCGAGGAGGTCGAAGTCGAGCTTGACGGGCAGGTC
>CAZMHG010000595.1:0-2233 GCA_964565975.1 uncultured Ilumatobacteraceae bacterium
ATCGCCGAGCTGACCGAGGCCCTCGGCCGGGCGCGTTCCAACGACCGCACGACCGTGATCGTCATCGAGACCGACCCGTACAGCTGGACCGAGGGTGGCGCGTTCTGGGAGGTTGGCGTGCCCGAGGTGAGCAACCGGCCGGCCGTCCGGGCGGCGCGCGCGGCGATGGACGAGGGCAAGCTCCACCAGCGCAGATAGCCGCACGATCGGGCCCCACCCGACCAGCGGGCGTGGTCCTGGCCGTACGACGACCGGTACCATCCGGCCGATGTCCTCCGCATCGCCGACCGACTCGACCACCGAGATCGTCGAGGTGCCGGGCGAGGCCGGTCGGCGGGCGACGAACGTGGAGCTGTTCTTGGACCTCGTGTTCGTGTTCGTCGTCACTCAGGTCGCCGAGCAGCTCGGCGAGCACGTCACTGCCGGTGGGGTGCTGCGCAGCCTGCTGGTGGGCTGGCTCGTGTGGTGGCTGTGGACGCAGTACGTGTGGATGGGCACGGCGGTGAACCTGGAGTCGAACCGGCGCGCCCAGCTCACCGTCGTCGCGGCCATCGCCCCGACGTTGGTGATGGCCGCGGCGATCCCGACCACGTCCGAGGGCCGCGCCGTCCCCTTCGGCGTTGCCTACCTCGTGTCCCAACTCGTGGCGATGGGGTTGCTCGGGTGGTTCATGCGACACACCCCGGACAACCGGCGCACGTTCACCAGCTATGCGGGGGCCGCCCAGGTCGGCCCGGTGCTGGTGCTCGTCGGCTCGTTCCTGGAGACACCGGCGCGGTGGTGGGTGTGGGCAGCCGCGCTGGCCGCCGGGATCGTCGGTGCGTTCCGGACCGGCCGGCGATCGGCCGCTGCCGGCTGGACGATCGACCCTGCGCACTTCTCCGAACGTCATGGGCTGTTCGTGATCATCGCCCTCGGCGAGGTGCTCGTCGGCGTCGGCGTCGCCGCGGCAGACCAACACCTACGCGCCCAGGCGATCGGTGCGCTGCTGGCCTGTGTGGCCGGCGCCGGCGCGCTGTGGTGGGTCTACTTCGCCTTCGTCCCACGGGTCACCGAACACGCCCTGGCGCGGGTCACCGGGCCTGCCAGGACCAGGGTCGCCCGGGACATCTGCTCGTTCATGCACTTCCCGCTGGTGTTCGGCGTGATCTGCTTCGCCGTCGCCGCGCACGCCGTGATGGAGGCGCCCGGAGAGCCGCTGGACACCGGTCATCTGGTGTTGATGGCGCTGTCCGGGCTGCTGTACATCGGGGCGATGATGGCCGTGCACTGGTACTACAACCGCGGGCTGGCGATCGAACGACCCGTCGCCGCGGTGGCGATCGTCCTCGTCAGCGGCGTGCTCGGTCCGCACCTCGCCGCAGGATGGCTGGTCGTGCTGGGGGCGCTGACGCTGGTCGTGATGCACTCGATCACGGTCACGCTGATGCCCCGCCGGCTCGCCGCGGGCGAGGCTCGCGTCCGCGCCCGATCCGCCGACGCCGGCTGACAGCGAGCCGGAGACGGCGACCGGCGACCCGCCTGGACACCGCTGGGCGGAGCTGTCAGCCGGGGTAGTTCGCCCGGGCCGTGGCGATCTCCTTCCACGCCGCGTCGCGGCCGGCGAGGCCGGTGGTCGCCGACCGCTTGCCCGGCTCCAACGCCTTGTACACCTCGAAGAAGTGCTGGATCTCGGCAACCAGCTGTGGCGTCAGGTCGTCGAGGTCGTGGACGTCGTTCCAGCGTGGTTCGCGTGGCGGGACGCAGATGATCTTGGCGTCCTCGCCGGCTTCGTCCTGCATGTACAGCACGCCAAGGGGCCTGGCGGCAACCCACACACCCGGGTACACGGGGTCCTCGAGCAGGACCAACGCGTCGAGCGGGTCGCCGTCGCCGCCGAGTGTGTCGGGGATGAACCCGTAGTCGGCGGGGTAGGTCGTCGCGGTGAACAGCCGGCGATCCAGGAAGACCCTGCCGGTGTGATGGTCGATCTCGTACTTGTTGCGGCTGCCGCGGGGGATCTCGATCACGACGTGGATGCAGTCCTCGGGGAGCTGGTTCATCCCGTCATCCTGGCCGACGCGTCACGCCGCGACCTCGCCAGGCGTGGCGGAACTCACCAAATGGGGACCGGTCCGCGGATTCGGTCCGCAGTAGCCTGGCCTCCTTATGGAATTCCGCCGGATCACCAACCTGCCCCCGTACGTGTTCACGATCATCAACAACCTGAAGATCGAGGCACGGCGAGCAGGTG
>CAZMHG010000596.1:0-2223 GCA_964565975.1 uncultured Ilumatobacteraceae bacterium
ATCCTCGGTGACTTCGTCCCAATGGGAGTCGGCCAGGCACTGGGCATCCGTGGCGGCGGCAACAGCCTGGACAACACCCTGCGAGTCGTCAATCTGGTGCCGACGGAGTGGGTGCTCCTGGACATCCGCATCCATGCCGTCGATCGTGGGTTCGGCCACGGCCTGGCGCACATGTTCGCCGAGGACGGCACGCTGCTGGCCACCGCCAGCCAGAGCTGCATCGTGCGCCTGTGGGACCGCGAAGCGTCCGGCGCGCAGCGCCGCGCCAGCACCTGAGCGGTGACGCAGCTCGCACAGTCACGCAGCCTGAGCGGTCACGCAGCCTGAGCGGTCACGCAGCCTGAGCGGCCTGCTGGCGCACGGCGCGACGTTGCGCCGCTTGGCGGCGGATCTCGGCGATGTGCGCCAGGCCACGCTGGCGAGTGCGCAGATCCAGCCGGAACTGAACAGGCCGGGCGGATTCGGCCAGCTGATCGAGGGGCAGTTGCAACTGCCCGGAGACCCGGCGGGGGCCGGTCGGTTCGGGGTCGTTGGTCATGCCCTGCACCATCGCAGGGGGGTGTGACAGAGTCGGCCGAAGGCGCCCGTCGGGGCGGCGGGCGGAACCGCCTACGGGTCCAGACCGAAGTAGGCGCGGACGACGGGCACCGCCGCCGGCGGGATCGTCGTGTTGCGCACGATCACGACGCAGGCCACAACGGCCACGGCGCACACGGCCCCAGCGGCGGCGTACGCGATCCACGTCCCCGTCTGGCGCCACGGCGGAGCAAGCATGAACCAACCGCACACTGCACCGGCGACGAGTCCACCGAGGTGGCCACCGATGGAGATCCCGCTGATCGTGAACGTCAGCAGGAGGTTCAGCAACAGCACCGACCCGATGCTCGTGTTCATCACGTTGACGCCGCGGCGGTGCAGGGCGATGGCCGTCGCGCCGAGGAGTCCGAAGATCGCACCCGACGCGCCGCCGGTCAGCGCCAGCGCGGCCTGGCCCGGCGCGATCAGGACGCCGAGCGAGCCGCCGAGCAGCGACGCGACGTACAGCAGCACGAACCGGGCCGGCCCGATCGCCCGTTCGACGATCTGCCCGAGCGCGTACAACGAGAACATGTTCAACGCGATGTGGAAGATCCCGAAGTGGATGAACCCGTTGGTGATCAGCCGGTACCACTGCGGATCCACCTTCAGGGCGTAACGGTTGAGGCCGAGTTCGTAGTGCAGCCGGGTGGCGTCGCCGCCGAGGGCGCCGTGGTCGGCGATGACCATCCAGACGAACACCGCGACGTTGATCGCGATCAGGACCATGGTCGCCGGCGTCGACTGACGTGCCCGCCAGTCCTTGGCCCGAACGGTCGCGCTGGGGCGCGCCGCCTTGGCGCAGTCGACGCAGTGGGAACCGACCGTGGCCTGAACCAGGCAGGCGCTGCAGGCCGGCCGCCCGCACCGCGTGCAGCTGCGCCCCGCCTCGCGATCCGGGTGGCGATAGCAGGTCGGGAACGATCCTGGCGTCGCCGACGATGATGCCGGGGCCGCTGCCGACGGCGTGTCGGGTGCCGCAGGCGGATCGTTCGACCACGGCCCACCGGTGCCGGACGGTGGCTGTGGCAGCGACATGTCCGGAAGGCTACCGAGGCCCGCACGCCAGCAGCCGGACGGACAGCAGACCGTCATTACGGGAGCGCCGCAGCCACGGTGGCGACCAGGACCACGCTGAGGATCACCGCGTTGTAGGCCAGGTGCGAACGGGTCGATTCGAGGACCCCGAGCCGTGGCTGGCCGGTCTGGCGGACCGTGCGCAGGTAGCGGGCCATGAAGTACGCGCCACCGACCGACAGGGCCAGCGCGGCCCCGATCGGGATGCCGATGAGCACGTGGACCAGGCCGAACTGCAGCACCTTGGCGATCCGGCGCGGGACCGACCACGTCTCCGCGCCCTCGCGGAAGACCCGCTCCTCGGTGAAGGCGAACAGCGGCAGCGCTGGGAC
The DNA here is from genome assembly GCA_964565975.1 of uncultured Ilumatobacteraceae bacterium. Taxonomy (GTDB): domain Bacteria; phylum Actinomycetota; class Acidimicrobiia; order Acidimicrobiales; family Ilumatobacteraceae; genus JAKOUY01. The sequence continues at coordinate 1,986 of CAZMHG010000596.1, forward strand.
GAGCAGCACCAGGAACACGACCGGCACCAGCCAGGCCCATACGGTGCCGCCGGTCGCCTCGGTCCCGCCGGTCACGGGGTTTCCCTCGCCACCCAGTGCCGTCCACCAGCCGATGTCCATGCCCGGCAGCCGCATCACCACGAGCGCGACTGCGACGACCGCGGCGAGGACGAACGGCACCGGCACGACATGATGCCAGCGCAGGCCGCGCACGATCGTCGACGTCGTCGCCCGGCCG
>CAZMHG010000597.1:0-2223 GCA_964565975.1 uncultured Ilumatobacteraceae bacterium
AGCGACACGAGCCAGAGCGAGAGCTTGCACATCTCCACGGCCATGTCGTTGATGTCCGCCCCGTAGAGACAGTTCGCGACAACCTGGCGGACCGCACGCTTGTGGAGATCCTTGCGCTGGGCGTTGGCTGGGTCCTCTCCGATCCAGGCCTCGACAGCTCGGTCGGCGAGGTATCTCGCGGCAGCGACGAGGAACGCACCCGAACCACATGCGATGTCAGCCACCTTGAGTTCAAGCAGCTCGTCGGAACTCCTCAACTTCCAGGACCCCTCGTCAGCGGTCTGATGCGGCCCGGGCAAGTAGCAGAGCGGTTGCAGGGCGTGCAGGACCACCTCCTCGGCAAGCGACTTCGGCGTGTAGTGGGCACCGGCGTTCTTCCGCGACGGCGTCTCCTTCACCATCAGGCCACCTGCGAGAACGACGAACGGGTGGTTGCGCAGATCGCGACGCACGAGTCCGAGCCACGGAACGATGCGATCGCGCAACGCCAGGTCGTCGCCGACAGTCTGGGTCAGCGCGCTGACGGACGATGGGTCTGCATCCGATTGAAGTGACTTGGCGAAGGCGGCCACTGAGGCCGCCTTCGCAGATGGTTGATCCTCGGCAACCCAGTCACGGATCGCGCTGGCGGTTCGCTTCGGATCGCTGCTTGATGATGCGAGCTCTTCGAGCTTCGCCAACGGGATCTCGGGCTCGGCGCCAGTCGTGCCGAGAAGGCCGAGGTAGGTCTCGTCGACGGTCGTGCACGTGTACCCCAGCAGGCCCTCGTAGATGTATCCGATCTGCTCCACGTCGACGTCGCGGAACGAGATCTGGCGCGCTTCGCCTTGAACGTGTGCGATCTGCACCGAGCGGAGTACGTGCAGCATGACGCGGTCAGGTACGGAGATGGTGAGCGCACCGTGCTCGGAGGTGGCTGTGAGGAAGGGAAACCGGGCGGGGTCGAACAGCGAGCCGCCGTAGGCCGGCATTCTGAGGTTCTCGAATGACGCCCCCCGAAATAGTGCCTGGCTCGTCGCCAGCAACCGATGCCAAGTGAGGGAGGTGGGCTCAAGCGCCTCCTCACCCTCGTCGCTTTCGCGCTTCACCAGCCGGCTGAGTTCTCCGGAGATGCCATAGCCCTGCTCGAACAGCTCACCTGACGGAAGCAGGCCCCGCTCTTCGGCGAAGAGCAGAAACACGGTCCGCATCATCACTGTGACCGCGGCCTCGTAGGTGTCATGTGTGCGCGTCGGGAGCGGATCAGGACGGCCGCGTCGTTTGGCATCTGCCGCAGACTCGGAGAACGACTGGATCAGCAGCTCGACAGCGAGCCGCACCTGAGCGCCGAGCGCCTCGGTGATCTCCTCGGCGGCCGCAACCGACTCGTCGAACATGACGGGCAAACGCTCGGCCGGATCGCCACCAATGATGTGCTGCCGACTGATGAGGGTGAGGAACGCATCCCGTGTCCGCGGCTCCTCGACCCAGGTGAGGGCATCAACGATTCCTGACGCAGCCATTCGGCCTTCTCGCGCGCAGAGGAGACCCCACCATCGGCCGTCTGTGACGATGCCGAGCTCGACGTTGTTCTCGCGTAGCAGCGCCTCCAGCCGATCGATAGGCGTCGCAGCCCACAGGTCGTTCGGTGTCTGCCGCAGCGAGTCGGTGGGATCGACCACGTGCACCAAGGCTCCAACGCCCTCGCTACCGACGAGGGCAGCTTGCGCCGTGACCGTGACAGCACGGTTCGGCGACTGTGCCCGCGCTCCTGCGACTCTGCCCCATTGCAGAGACTCGGCCCAGCCGGCCGCCTCGCGCAGGACTATCTGAATCCACTGGTCGCGCACAGATCGGTACGCGTCGATCCGGCTGGCGTTGCCCGGATCCCGATCGAGTGCCTCCCATGCGACCTCGAAGTCCTTGCGGCCTTCAACGAGCACTTCGAATCGCTCCGGGTGGGTCGAGCGGAAGTCGGGGATGCCGTTCGGCCACACCCTCTTCAGAGGTGGGATGGCGAGGAACGGCCCTTCGATGTCGACCAGTTCGAGCCATTGTCGATGCATCTCAGCAGCGCTGGTGATCGGAGCGCTGCGCCGGCGGAGGGACGGTGCCATCAGGTCGCCCACCCTTCGGCATCGGATCGAGTGAGCGCGAACACAACTGCAGCAGCGGTGGTGTGTGGCTTCACCTCCGCGTATCGATCGGAGATCGCGGCGACCTCACGAGCTTCTTCGTCATCAA
>CAZMHG010000598.1:0-2219 GCA_964565975.1 uncultured Ilumatobacteraceae bacterium
GGTCGGCGGCCATGCCGGCGCAGTCGCCCACGTTGTCGCCCACGTTGTCGGCGATGGTCGCCGGGTTGCGGGGATCGTCCTCGGGGATGCCTGCCTCGACCTTGCCCACCAGGTCGGCGCCGACGTCGGCGGCCTTGGTGAAGATGCCGCCGCCGACGCGCAGGAACAGCGCCAGCAGCGAGCCGCCGAAGCCGAACCCGACCAGGATCACCGACGAGGTGTTCTGGAAGATCATGATGATCAACGTCGCCCCGAGCAGGCCGAGGCCCACGGTGAACATGCCGGCGACGCCACCGGTCTGGAACGCGACGGTCAGCGCGTCGGCCATGCTGCCGTTGCGCGCCGCGGCGGCCGTGCGGACGTTGCCACGTGTCGCCAGCGTCATGCCGATGTACCCGGTGAAACCGGACGCGAGGCAGCCGAGCAGGAAGGCGACGGTACGCGCCAGGCCGGAGCCGGCGAAGCTCATCGCCTGGCCACCGCCCGGCTTGCTGATCGCCGTGGAGGTGAGGAACACCACCGCGGCCACCGGGATGACGATCACGCCGATCGTCTTGAACTGCCGGCGTAGGTACGCCCAGGCCCCCTCTTGGATCGCGCTGGCGATCTCCTTCATCTTCGGCGTGCCCTCGTCGGCGGCCATCACCTTGCGGACGAGGTAGAAGCCGACCAGGATCGCCAGGATGGCCGACGCGGCGGAGAGGATCAGGACGGCCCACTCCTTCGAGCCGAGGGTGAAGGCCTGGTACGCGCCTTCGGCAAGGACAGATGTCATCCGGTGATCTCCGGTCGGTCGGGCGCGCCACGCTGCGCGCGGGGTCGGGAGGACGCACCGATTGTAGGGACTCGGTGGAGATCTCAGCGAAATGCGTCGTCCGTCACGATTTCGTCATATGTCGACGGAGTGCGTCCGCGACGCGCCGAACGTGACGGCGACGCCAGCGGCGCCAGTTGGGTGGGCGGTGGCGTCCGTCACGAGCTTCTTGCATGGACGAGTGCACGACTACCGTGAACCGCGATGGCACAAGCAGTCCAAACCCGCGGTCCCGTCACGGGGACCGCCGTCGGGCCGAGCCGCAAGCGCAAGCCGTTCCTGGTCGACCTGTACTCCACCGCGGTGGGCAAGAAGTACGTGATGGCGATCACCGGGATCATGCTGATCGGTTTCGTGATCGCCCACATGATCGGCAACCTCAAGCTGTACCTCGGGGCCGAGCAGTACAACCACTACGCCGAGTTCCTGCGCGAGCTGGCCTACCCGCTGGCGCCGAAGAACGTCGTGCTGTGGATCATGCGCGCCGGCCTGCTGGGGGCCGTCGTCCTGCACATCCACGCCGCGTACACCTTGACGGTGCTCAACCACAAGTCCCGCGCCGTGCGCTACCAGGGCCCGCGTGACTACCAGGTGGCCAACTTCGCCAGCCGGAGCATGCGGCTCACCGGCGTGGTCGTCCTGCTGTTCATCGTCTGGCACTTGCTCGACCTCACCTTCGGCACGGTCAACACCGTCGGCGGAAGCGGCACGTTCAACCGTCACGACGTGTACCAGAACGTCATCAACAGCTTCGACCGTCCGGTCGTGGCGATCTTCTACATCCTGGCGAACATCGCCCTGGGCGTGCACCTGTTCCACGGCGTATGGAGCCTGTTCCAGTCGATGGGCTGGCAAAACCCACGGTTCAACCCCTGGCGGCGATGGCTGGCGATCGGCATCGCCACGCTCGTCGTGGTCGGCAACGTCTCGTTCCCGATCGCGGTGATGACCGGGATCGTCGGCTGAGGAGCACCATGAGCACAGACACACTCACCTCGCGCAGCGCGGTGCTGCTGGACGCCAAGATCCCCGCGGGCCCGATCGCCGAGAAGTGGGACGCCTACAAGGGCTCGATGAAGCTGGTCAACCCGAACAACAAGCGCAAGTTCAAGGTCTTGGTGGTCGGCACCGGGCTGGCCGGCGCGTCGGCCGCGGCGACGCTCGCCGAGCTCGGCGACCAGGTCGAGGCGTTCACCTTCCACGACTCTCCGCGCCGGGCGCACTCGATCGCCGCTCAGGGCGGGATCAACGCGGCGAAGAACTACAAGGGCGACGGCGACAGCACCTACCGCCTGTTCTACGACACGGTGAAGGGCGGCGACTTCCGCGCCCGCGAAGGCAACGTGTACCGCCTGGCCCAGGTGTCGGTGAACATCATCGACCAGATGGTCGCCCAGGGCGTGCC
>CAZMHG010000599.1:0-2215 GCA_964565975.1 uncultured Ilumatobacteraceae bacterium
CGACCAACGCCGACCTCGCCGGCCGCGCGGTCGAGATCTTGCGCGGCATGAACGCCACCGTGATGTCGCCGGCCGCCGTGCGCGACAAGCTCTCCCTGCGTCGGCCATGAGCGCGCTCCCACATCGGGTCGGCCTGCTCGGCGGCGGGGTCATCGGCGGTGGCTGGGCGGCACGGTTCGTGCTCAACGGTGTCGACGTGGCGCTGTTCGACCCAGACCCGGAGGCGCCGCGCAAGATCGGCGAGGTGCTCGCCAACGCCCGCGCCGCGTGGTCCCGGCTGACCGACGCACCGTTGCCCGCCGAAGGCGCGATCCACTTCGTCGCCACGCCCGAGGAGGCCGCCGAGGGCGCCGAGTTCGTCCAGGAGAGCGCGCCGGAACGAGTCGAGCTGAAGCAGGCGTTGCTGCAGCGCGCCAGCGCCGCCGCGGGGCCCGACGTGGTGTTCGGCAGTTCCACGTCGGGGTTGCTGCCCACGGAGTTGCAGCGCGGCATGACCGGCCCCCAGCGGTTCACGGTCGGCCACCCGTTCAACCCGGTGTACCTGCTGCCACTGGTCGAGGTGTGCGGCGGAACGGACACCGACCCGGTCACGCTCGACCGCGCCGCTGCGGTCTACGCGTCGATCGGGATGCGCCCGCTCGTGCTCACCAAGGAGGTCGACGGATTCGTCGCCGATCGATTGCTCGAGGCGCTGTGGCGCGAGGCGCTGTGGATGGTCAACGACGGCGTGGCCACCGTCGAGCAGATCGACGACGCGATCCGCTTCGGTGCAGGTCTGCGGTGGAGCTTCATGGGCACCTTCCTGACGTACCGCATCGCCGGCGGCGAGGCCGGGATGCGCCACTTCATGGCCCAGTTCGGTCCCGCGCTGCAGTGGCCGTGGTCGAAGCTGACCGACGTCCCCGAGCTGACCACCGAGCTGCTCGACCGGCTGGAGCAGCAGTCCGACGCGCAGGCCGCCGGGGCGTCGTTCCGCGAGCTGGAAGCGCTCCGTGACCGCTGCCTGGTCGAGGTGATCCACGGCCTGCGCTCGGCCGGCTACGGGGCCGGAGAGGTCCTCGCCGCGTACGAGGACGCGTTGCGCCAGCGCAACGGCTGACGGCCCGCTGACACACCGGGTCAGCCAGGTGTCGGCACCGTCGGCGTGTCCGACAGCAGGCGCCTGGTGTACTCCTGCTCGGGTTCGGTGAGGATCCGGTCGACGTCGCCGAACTCGACGATCCGGCCGTCGGCCATCACCGCCACGCGCCGGGCGATCGAGCGCACCACGGGCAGGTTGTGGGTGACAAAGAGCATCGACAGGCCGAGGTCGCGCTGCAGCTCGGCGAGCAGGTCGACGATCGCCGCCTGGACCAGCACGTCGAGGGCCGAGGTGACCTCGTCGCAGATCAGCACGCTCGGGCTGCTCACCAGGGCGCGAGCGATGGCGGCGCGCTGGCGCTCGCCGCCCGACAGCTGGTCGGGATACTTGTGGGCGTAGGCGCCGGTCAACGAGACGCGCTCGAGCATCTCGCCGACGATCCGCCTGGCCTCGGCGGCGCGCACCCCGGCGACGGCCAAGGGTCGGGCGACCGAGTCGCCGATGGTCCGGCGCGGGTTGAGCGACTGGTACGGGTTCTGGAAGACGTACTGGACGGCGAGCCGGTCGGCGGTGGCCCGTCCCCGCGCGCCGCGGGCCAGCGGTGTCCCGCCGAGCAGCAACTCGCCGGTCCACTCGCTGTGCAATCCGCCGAGCGAGCGTGACAGCGTGGACTTCCCGGAGCCGGACTCGCCGACCAGGGCGACACACTCGCCGCGTTCGACGTCGAAGGTGACGTGGTGCACGACCTGGTGCCCGGTGTACGAGCAGCTGATGTCGCGCAGCGACAGCGCGGGGTGATCGGGCGCGCCCGCGCCGGCGACCACGGCACCGGCCACGCCGGCCGCACCGACGCTCGGCGGCACGGCGAACGGCTTGACGCAGCGGGCCAGATGTCCAGGAGCAGCCGCCACCAGCGCCGGCAGCGCGACGCGGCACTCGTCACCGGCAAGCTCGCACCGGTCGGCGAAGGAGCACCCCTGCGGCCGCGACCCGGGCGACGGGGCGCGTCCGGCGAGGCCGACCATCGCGCGATCGCCCGACATGCTCGGCGCGGCGGCGACGAGATACCTGGTGTACGGATGGGCAGCGTTGGCGAAGACCGACGCGGTCGGGCCCTCCTCGACCACCCGGCCG
>CAZMHG010000600.1:0-2207 GCA_964565975.1 uncultured Ilumatobacteraceae bacterium
GGATGGCGTTGTTGAAGCCGTGCCAGTGCATCGTGTGGCCGTCGACGAGGTCCGGTCGCTGCGAGAGGCCCAGATTGGTGAGGGTGACCTCGATCTGGGTGTCCTGGTCGAACGCCAGCACCGGAGCGGAGATCTGCGCCTTGCCGCGCTCCGCGATCATCGCGCTGTCCGACAGCCCGGTGACGTCGCGGAACCCGAAGACGTACATGTTGTACGGGTCCGGGGCGAGGGTGTCGGGGAAGTAGCCGGGGATCGAGTAGTCCTCCGGCAGCGAGACCCAGCCGTCGGTGGCGGCGAGGTGCACCTTCCGCGTCGTGGCCAGGCCACCGGCGGCGATGGCGCTCGAGCCGCGCGTGCGCGTCCCGAGCACCGCCGCGCTGCCGAGGAAGGCGGCCGAGACCACGCCGGCACGGAGCAGGGTGCGTCGCGAGAGCATCGGCGAGGCGCTGCCGGGTGCGGTGGTGTCGTCGTTCACGTCGACTCCTCGGTCAGGGGCGGTGGGTCCGTCGGGGAGCTCGTGGTTCATCGGGCCCTCCCGGCGGTGTGGTTGACCAGGCGCACCGACGGTGCCTTGCTGTTGAGGCGCCAGACGGACAGGTAGTAGGTGCGGCCGTGCTTGAGCCCGGAGACGGTGCAGGCCTTGGCCTTGGCCGTCGCGAGGCAGCTGGACAGCACCTTGGTGCTGGTCTTGGACGCGTACGCCCGTACCAGCCAGCGGGTGGTGCCGGTCTTCAGCGGCGCCGCCGACCAGGCGGCCACGAGCGTTCCGGCGGCGCCCGACAGAGGCGTCACCGCGATCGCCGCCGCTCCGAAGAGCCGGACGGTGCTCTGGCGGGCCGCACCCAGCGTGGCTCCGACGCCGTTGTCCGCGGTGACGCGGAACCAGTACGTGGTGCCGATGGTGAGGCCGGTGATCGTGCACGTGGTGGGAGCGAACTGGGAGGGGACGCACGTGCGATTGGCGATCGGGGTCGTGGAGCCCGACGAGGTGAACACGTTCACCCGGTACGACGACGTCGGTGTGCTGCTGACCGGCGTCCAGCTCACGACAGCACCACCGAGGACGTAGGTGACGTTCGGAGCCGCCGGAGCCGGCGGGACGCTGCCCGTCAGACCCGACGTGCGCGGCGACGAGACCGCGGTCCCGCCGACGCTGACGGCCGTGACATCCACGTAGTACGTGGTGTTCAGCGCCAGGCCGGTCGTGATGGTGCAGTTCTTGCTCGTCGACGTCGTGCTCGCGGCGACGACGCACGAGCCGAGAGCGGTACCGCCCGAGCTCGCTGCGTAGGCCCGCGCGGTGTAGGTCACCGAGGCCCCGTTGGTGGGTGCCGGGGCGAACGTGACGCGGAGCGCACCGCCCTGGGCGGCCAGCTGACCGAAGGCCGCCACGCTCGTCACCGTCGGGGCTCCCGGAGGCGCGATCTGCGGCGTTCCGGTCACCCTGGGCGAGCTGGTCGCCGTGCCGCCACCGACATAGGTGAGCGTGACGTCGACCCAGTACGCCGTGCCGTTCGCGAGCCCGGTCACGTCGCAGGTGGTGCCGGTGGCGCTGGTCGTGCACGTCGGGACGAGGGGGGCGCCGCCGCTCTGCGTCGCGTAGACGTGCACGGCATAGCCCTGGCGGGCCACCACCGACGTCGGGTGCGACCAGACGACCCGCAGGCCGCCGTCGAGCGCCGTCACCGAGGTGAGCGTCGGGGCCGGGGCGTTCGGGATCGCGTCGGCGCGCGGGCTCGGGGCTGAGCTGCCCGCGGCGTTGGTGGCGATCACGTCGGCGTAGTAGTGCGTTCCGTTCGTGAGGCCGGTGATGGTGCAGGTCGTGGCCGTGCCGATGCACGAGCCCACGACGGTCCCACCGGTCGCCGTCGACCAGAGACGCAGCGAGTAGCTGGTCACCGGCGGGGTGACCGCCGCCGCCGCGTTCCAGGTGAACGTCAGCTGGCCCGAGTCCGCGGTCCACGTCGGCGCTGCCAGCGCCGCCGGGACAGTGGCGTCGGTGGTGAGCTCCCACGCGCCCGAGTCGAACGGGCTGGTGCGCGGGAGACCGGAGAGGTCGACCGTCGGTGCCGTCACCGGACCGCCGGGTGCCGTGAACGTGGCCGCTGCTCGCCCCTCTGCCGAGGAGCCCGAGGCGACGTCGTAGTTCGACAGGTTCCACGGGTTGACCGTCATGTCGGAGATGACGGTCTGGCGGAAGGCCACGA
>CAZMHG010000601.1:0-970 GCA_964565975.1 uncultured Ilumatobacteraceae bacterium
GGCGACGCGGGATCCGACGGGGACCTGTTCGCCCGAGCGCTCGGCCTGGCACCCGGCACGATCGCTCCGCTCCGCGGTGCGGCAGCCACCGAGCAGCGCAACGCCCGGGCGATGCTGCACGCGTTGTGGCCGGTCACCGGCGCGGAGTTCCTCGACGTCCTGATGACCGACAACGTCGGCACCGGCACACCGCTCCCGCTGTCGATCGAGGACTTCGCCCGCGGTCACGCCGGTGGCTTCGTGCGCGGCCGCGGCCCGCTGCCCGTGCTGCGCATCGGGCGCCAGCCGTTCGGCATCCTGCCGGCCACCTCGTTGCACCGCTGGCAGCCGCACGCTGCCGAGCCGGCGCTGCTCACCGGGCTGGCCAAGCGCCTGGCGACCATGTGGCCGTTCTGGGAGGACGCCAGCGACAGCCTGGTGCGCGTCGGGGAGATGAACGCCCCGAGCAACGAGGGCGCCGCCACGGTCGTGGCGCGCATCCTCGGCCAGTCGCCGGTGCCCGACCCCACCGGTTACATGGCCTGGACGATCTGGCCACCGAACTTGAGCTACACGATCGACCCGATCCAGTTCACCAGCCCGGTCGCCGGCGACCTGGCCGCGCCGTTGCTCGGGACCGGCGCCCATCCGAGCATCCTCGACACCCGGCCGGCGACGGAGCACCCGGCGACCGTGGTCTGCCCGGTCGCCGACACCGACACTCCTCAACGGCTCGCCGACCTCGCCGCGGCGGCGTCCAACGACATGGCGTTGCGCATCTACCCCGACGACCCGACCGACCTGATCACCCAGGTGGTCCGCCGCGGCCTGCTGCGCGCCCTGAACCGCGACCTCAAGCAGGTCGCCCTCGGCCTCAGCGAACTGGTACCCGCCGAGATGCGGTACGCGGCCACGCTGATCCAGTCGTCGTACACCCGCGACCTGGATGCTGCCGCGGTCGACTTCGGCGCGATGACGCTGTCTAACCTGC
>CAZMHG010000601.1:980-2203 GCA_964565975.1 uncultured Ilumatobacteraceae bacterium
TCGAGAACCTGCGCATCGACACCGCTGCGATCGTCGCCCAGGGCATCGAGGCGACGACCACGATCACCGATCTCCAACGCGATCGCACCCGCCTCGCCGTGCTGCTGCCGGACTACCACCCGGCCCCCGAGCACGCCGACGCCGCGGCCGCCCTCGACGTGCTCAAGCACCTCGCCCCCGACGACCTCACGCGGCTGTTCGGCGAGACCGTCGACCTGTTCGCCAACCGCTACGACGCGTGGGTCACGTCGCTGGCGACACGCCGCCTGGACACGCTGCGCACGGCGCGGCCAACGGGCGTGCACCTCGGCGGATACGGCTGGCTGGTCGACGTCACGGCCGAGGCGCGGGTCGCCGTCACCGACCCGCCGCCAGGGGTCTCGCCCACCGAGCCTGCCCCGTTGTACGACGTCCTCGGCGACGCGGGCATGGTCCACGCACCGTCACTGCAGCACGCCGCCACCGCGGCCGTGCTGCGTCACGCCGATCTCGGCGATCGGGCAGAGGGGTTGGGGCTCGGCGACACGGAGCGACGCTTCGACCTCACCTCGGCATCGGCGCGCCGTGCCCGTTGGCTGGTCGAAGCGGTGGAGGGCGGCCAACCGCTGGCCGCCGTCCTCGGCTACCGCGTCGAGCGGCTGCTCCAGGACCTCGGCAGGGCCGAGTTGATCGCGCCGCTGCGCCAGGCGTGCCCGTTGATCAGCGGCGAGACGGCGGACACCGAGTCCACCGCGCTGAGCATCCCGCCGCACGACGTGGTCGACGGCATCATGCTGTGGCGCCGGCTCACCGGTGATCTGCCGGACGCCGGCCGACCACCGCTCCCGGCCGGACTGCCTGGCGAGGTGCTCGCCGAGGTGAAGTTCAGCGTGGACGCGGTGGCCGACCTGCTGGTCGTCGAGGGCGTCCACCACATCGTCGGCGGCGACCACGCCAGGGCGCAGGCGACGCTCACCGGCCTGGCGCGCGGCCAGTCGATCGCCACCGACCTGCGCTCCTTGGACGAGATGCGCGACCGGCTGTCGATCCCGGTACTGCTGTGCGCCACGATCACCGACCCGGCGCCGATCGCCGGTTGGGACCGCACGCGGGCCCGCGCCGTGGTCGCCCCGGCAGCCGAGGCATATGCCGAACGACTGCTCCCTGACCCGGCGGCCGTCGTGGTCACCGTCGACCGCCAGGTCGACGGCCAACCTGCCGGCATGGTCGACGTGTCGTTGGCC
>CAZMHG010000602.1:0-512 GCA_964565975.1 uncultured Ilumatobacteraceae bacterium
AGCGGTTCGAGGTGGAGCGGTACCTCGACTACCACGGCGACAAGCTGGCCCGCCGCTTCGACACGAACAGCTACCTGATCATCGGCAAGGCGATGGACCTGCACGACGTGGCCCGTGGCCGCAGCAGCCTGGGCGCGGCGATGGCCCGAATCACCGCACCGGCGCTGGTGATGGGCATCTGGAGCGACATGCTCTATCCCGAGTACCAGCAGCGCCAGATCCACGACCTGCTCGCTCGCGGCGCGGGCAGCACCTATGTCGGCATCGACTCGCCGCACGGCCACGACGCGTTCCTGATCGACGTCGACCAGATCGGCAGACCGATCGGGACGTTCCTCGCCGAGCGTTGACCGGGCTCGCCGACCGGTCATGCGGTGCGTCAGCTCGGCGGCAACCTCGGCGGCAGCATGGCGTCGAGCCGGGCGAGCGCACGGCTCGTCGGCGGGATCTGCAGCACCAATTCGCCGTCGCCACTGCTGGCGTCGACGGGCCGGATCACGTACAGACGCGTA
>CAZMHG010000602.1:522-1781 GCA_964565975.1 uncultured Ilumatobacteraceae bacterium
CATCGCGGCGACCATCCGGTAGGGGCGGGTGATGCGTCGGTACGAACTGCGCCGGGTCACCAGCAGCGTGCCGTCGTCGGGCATCGCGACACGCACCTCCTTCGATCGTGCTTCTCGCGCACGCGCCTCGGACGGCACCGGGTCACGCCCTGGCGACTTGGGGCGGACCTCTTGTGCCATGCAGATCATCCGCCGGCCCGTCTTGTCGACCCAGTGGACCTCGATGCGTTGGCTGACCCACAACATCGCGGCGAGGACCAGGACGACCGCGGCGGTGACCAGGGTCGAGCTGACAGCCAGGACATGCACACCTACAGCATGGCCGCGTCCGCAAGCCCGTGAACGGAAAATTCGCCGATCGGTCGGTCGGCGAGCCGGAAGCCGGCCGTATAGGCGGCCGTTCCGCGGACGTGGCGAGCGCCACGGGATCTGCGACACTGACCGGATGCCGTTCGTCGCCGTCACCGACCCGAAGAACGCGCGCATCCTCCTGCTCAGCGCCGCCGGGCTGGCCGCGTTGGGTCTGATCGTCGTCGTCGCCACGGTGATCTGGTGGCGGCGCTCCCGCGTCGAGCACCCCGTCCTTGGCCCGCTCAAGGTGATGGGCACGGCACGCTGGACGAAGGCGACGGCCGCCGAACGAGCGCGACTGGCGGAGAACGCCCGATGGGACACCGCCGACCCGGCAATCGGGCACGTCGGCGACCCGGCCCGTCGGTAGGGTGGATCGCAATGGCTGCTGGGCTCGACATCACTGCGATGGTCGAGCGCTTCCGTGCCCGCGCCGCCGCCGTCAAGCAGCGCCCGCTGCCGCCCGTCGCCGGCGAGGAGCGCCAACGGTTCTTGGAGCAGGCCAAGCTCGACTACCGCGACTTCGCGATCATCGCCGACGCCACGGGCACGATCGAGGACGGGTTCCTGGTCCTGCGGGTCGACCTGCGCCCGCCCGACCAGCGGTGAACGCGCCGCGAAGCAGCCACCCGCTCGCGCTCGTCGGATGCGCCACCGCCGTTGTCGCGTGGGGGAGCGGACCGCTGATGGTCCACGCCATGTCGGTGGACACACCGGCGATCCTGTTCTGGCGGTTCTGGGTGGCGATCCCGTTGCTGGTGGCGCTCGCCCGGTACCGCGACCGATCACTGACCCTCGGCACCTTGCTGTCGCTGTGGCGCCCCGGCCTGCTGTTCGGCGGTTCGTTCATGCTCGGCTTCGCCAGCTACCGGTCGACGTCGATCGCCAACGCGACGCTGATCTCGTCG
>CAZMHG010000602.1:1791-2203 GCA_964565975.1 uncultured Ilumatobacteraceae bacterium
TCGCAAGCCGCCTGGTCGGCGAGCGGCCGACGGCCCGGATGCTGGCCCTCACAGCTACCGCAGTCGGTGGCATCGTCCTGGTCGTCGTCGGCGCCGGGCACTCGTCCGGGGCTTCACTGCACGGTGATCTGCTCGCCGGTGGCTCGCTGGTGTGCTTCTCGGCGTACTTCATGCTCGCCAAGCGCCACCGTGACGCCGGGGTGCCGACCACCACGTTCCTTGCCGGTGTGTTCCTCACGGGCGGGTTGGCGATCGCCCCGGTGTGCCTGATCGGCAGTCACGACATCGGCCACCTGTCGGCCAAGGACTACACGCTGGTCGTGTCGATGGTCCTCCTGCCCGGCCTGGTCGGCCATGGCCTGATCACCTGGTCCCAACAGCATCTGGCGATCACCACCTCATCGCTGATGAC
>CAZMHG010000603.1:0-2197 GCA_964565975.1 uncultured Ilumatobacteraceae bacterium
TGATCTGGACGATGCAGTCGGCCTCGTCGTGCTCCCCGGTGAACAGGCTGCGCAGGTCGAGCTGGTCGAGCTGGCCGGAGATCGCGGTGATCGACGCGGCGATGTCCGGCTCCTGGCTCTCGTCGCCCTCCTCGCGCGCCAGATCGGCGAGCAGTTCGGCGTCGTCGGTCTCGCCGGTGAGGTGGTCGAACTGGTCGACGTCGGACTTCAGTGCGGCGTACTCGCCGGTGATCTTCTTGGCCTGCTCCTGGTCGTCCCACAGGTCGGGGCGGGCGACCTCGTGCTCCAGCTCCTTCAGCCGCGCGCGGGACGCGTCGATCTTCAGGTAGCCGGCGGCGTCGCCGAGCCGGCGGCGCAGTTCCTTGAGGTCGTCGGAGAAGTCACGCATCGCACCGCCCGCTCAGTTGGCCGAGCCGTGGCAGAGCTTGTACTTCTTGCCGCTGCCGCACGGGCACGGCGCGTTGCGCGGGGTCTTCTCCCACTCGCTACGCACCACGGTCTGCTGCTTGGGCGGCTCGGGCGCGGTGGCCACCTGGGCCGGGGCGTCGCCCGGCGCGGCCGCGGCCACGGCAGCGGCGTTCTGGAACCCGTCGGTGACCACGTCGTCGCTGGAGCTGGTCTGCAGGTTGCGCACGTCGGGCTGCGGCTCGTCGTGGTGGATCACCTGGACGTGCATCACGTAGCGCACGAAGTCCTGGGCGATGCCCTTCATCAACGCGCCGAACATCGTGTAGCCCTCGGCCTGCCACTCGGTGAGCGGGTCCTTCTGGCCAATCGCGCGCAAGTTGATGCCCTCTTGGAGGTAGTCCATCTCCTCGAGGTGCTCACGCCAGCGCTGGTCGATGATCTGCAGCATCACCTGCCGTTCGACGTCGCGCATCACCTCGGGCGTCAGCTCCTGCTCGCGCCGAGCGTAGTACGCCGACGCGTCGGCCATCACCAGGTCGTACATCTTGTCGGTGGTGTGGACCTGCTCCAGCTGCTCGGCGGTGATCTCGTTCGGCCAGAACGTCTTCAGTTCCTTGACCAGCCCGTCGAGGTCCCATTCGTCCTCGGCCGCACTGGCGCAGTGGGCGTCGATCAGCGAGTCGACGGCTTCGGCGAGGTACTCCATCGCCGCCGACTTGAGGTCCTCGCCCTCCAGGATCTGGTCGCGGCGCTGGTAGATGACCTTGCGCTGCTCGTTCATCACCTCGTCGTACTTGAGGACGTTCTTGCGGATCTCGGCGTTGCGCTGCTCGACCGTGGTCTGCGCCCGCTCGATGGCCTTGGTGACCATCTTCGCCTCGATCGCCTCGTCGTCGGGCATGCTCTTGCCCATCACCCAGCTGAGCGCACCGGTGGCGAACAGGCGCATCAGCTCGTCGTCCAGGCTCAGGTAGAAGCGGCTCTCCCCCGGGTCGCCCTGACGGCCCGACCGGCCACGCAGCTGGTTGTCGATGCGGCGGCTCTCGTGGCGCTCGGTGCCGAGCACGTACAGCCCGCCCAGCTTGCGCACGTCGTCACCCTCGGTGCGGCACCGCTGCTTGAACTCGGCGAGCAACTGGTCGTAGCGGGCGAACGCCTGGGTGCGCGCCGTGCGGAACTCGTCGGGCAACTCGGCGAGCGGTGCGGGCAGGTCGAACTCGTCGGCGATCAGCTGCGGGTGCACGCCTTCTTTGAACAGCTCGTGACGCGCGAGGCCCTCGGGGTCGCCGCCGAGCTGGATGTCGACACCGCGGCCGGCCATGTTGGTGGCCACGGTCACCGCGCTGCGCCGGCCGGCCTGAGCGACGATCAGCGCCTCGCGCGTGTGCTGCTTGGCGTTGAGCACCTCGTGCTCGACACCGCGCTTGTTGAGCATGCGCGACAGGTACTCGCTCTTTTCGACGCTGATCGTGCCGACCAGCACCGGCTGTCCGGCGTTGTAGCGACCCTCGATGTCGTCGGCGACGGCGTCGAACTTGGCGACCTCGCCCTTGTAGATCAGGTCGGCCTTGTCGTCGCGCACGACCGGCATGTTGGTCGGGATCGGCACCACGGCCAGGCTGTAGGTGTTGGTCAGCTCGGCGGCCTCGGTCTGCGCGGTGCCGGTCATGCCGGCCAACTTGTCGTACATCCGGAAGTAGTTCTGCAGCGTGATCGTCGCCAGCGTCTGGTTCACTTCTTTGATCTTGACGCCCTCTTTGGCCTCGACGGCCTGGTGGATGACCTCGCT
>CAZMHG010000604.1:0-2192 GCA_964565975.1 uncultured Ilumatobacteraceae bacterium
GATTGGAAGGCGTCGGCGCGCAGTCCGCACCTGCTCGTGCGGAGGCATGCGGCCAACCGCCAGCACGAGGTCGTGCTTGTCGTTGACACCGGGCGCGCCATGGCCGCCCTCGCCGACCGCACGTCGTCGAAGCGTGACGTCGCCGTGCAACTGGCCGGTGAGCTCGGCCAGATCGTGTCGGCCCACGGCGACCGTGTCGGGTTGATCGCCGGGCCGGCCGCAGCCGGCGCGTTCGTCCAGCTCGCGTGCGGGTCCGGCGACGCGCACGTGGAACGGGTGCTGCGCCTCGTGCACCGCGCGATCGACGTCACCGGACCGCGATCGCAGCTCGGAGCGCTGCTGCGCTTCGCCGGGCGAAGGTTGCGCCGCCGGTCGACGATCGTCATCGTCACCGACGAGGCCGCGCTGGCCGATGCCGCATGGCAGTCGGGTGACCTGCGATCGTTGCTGCACGGGTTGCGTTCCCGCCACGAGGTGCTCGTCGCCTGCGTCGCCGACGTCCCGCTGTCCGAACTGGCCGACGCGGCCGACGTGCGCACCCTCGAGCCTGGTGGCCAGGTACCGGCCTTCCTGCGTCGATCGGCCGCCATCGACGCCGGTCAGCGCGCGCTCGCTGCCCATGCGCGGGCACGACGGGAGGCGCTGCTGGGCGAGCTACGGATCGCCAGTTGCGTGGTCGGCGGTGCCGGTGACGTGTCCGTGGCGCTGGCCAGGCTGCTCGCCGCACACCTTCATGTGGGCAGCTGAACAGCCCTATCCGCCGGCCGGGTACTCCGGGTGGTGGTGGGTCGTCGGCGCCGCCGCCGTGGTGATGGCCGTGGGCCTTGTGGTGTTGGCACGAGGTGCCGCTCGCCGGGCACGGCTCGACACGCCGGCGCCCGTGCCCGACGCCGACGCCGGGCTTGGCGCGCAGCAGGTGTGCCTGGCCGAGATCGACGAGATCGCCGCCGCGCTGGCGCGTGGGCAGTTGAGCGGACGCGACGCGCATCATCGGCTGAGCACCGCCGTGCGCCAGTTCGCCGGGGTCGCCTGCGGCAAGGATGCGCTGGCGATGACACCGGACGACCTCGTCCGCCACGGCCGCGCCGACGTCGCCGATGTCGTGCGCTGCTGCTGGCCGGCACAGTTCGACCACCCGTCGGCCGGAGCCGACGGCGGCGACCACGCCCTCCGCGTGGCCCGCCGCGCCGTCGCCGGATGGCGACCGTGAGCACCGCCGGATGGCGACCGTGAGCACCGCGGGATCGCGGCCGTGAGCACCGCCGGATGGCGGTCGTGAGCACCGCGGCGCTGCTCGCGCTCGGGTTGGCCAGGCCGGCGCTCGGGATGGTGGGGCTGGCCGCGCTGGTCGCGTCGGTCGCCGTGCTGGCCCGATGGCGTCGCCACAGCGCCCGGTCGGGCGGCGCGGTGGTCGCCAACGTGGCCACCGCGCTGGCGCACCCTGCGGTCCGCCGGGCGCACCGCCGGTACGTCGCCGCGCTGTGGACCGAGGCTGGGGCGGCGACGGTGGCGGCGCTGGTCTGCGTGGTCCTCGTCGCCGGTCCCTACACCCGGCGCGCCGTCGGCGCGGAGCGCATCGCCCGCGACGTGGTGCTGTGCCTGGACGTGTCCGGGTCGATGACGGGCGTCGACCGTCAACTGGTCGACGGGTTCGCCTCGCTTGCCGCCAACCTGCGGGGACAGCGGATCGGGCTGACGGTGTTCGACAACTCGGCGATCACCGTGTTCCCGTTGACCGACGACGAGACCTACGTGGCCGAGCAGCTGCGCGAGACGTCCGAGGCCCTCCGGCGGCGCGATAAGGGACTGTTCCGCGGCACCTACAGCGGTGGCGATGGCACGTCGCTGATCGGCGACGGGTTGGTCTCCTGCCTGGAACGGTTCGACGCCAAGGACGCGCTGCGCGCCCGGTCGATCGTGCTGGCGACCGACAACCACGTGTCGGGCAAGCCGCAGTTCCAGCTCGCCGAGGCGACACGTCAGGTCGAAACCTCGAACGTCAAGCTGTTCGCCGTGGCGCCCGAGCAGGGCTCGTCGCCCGACGAGCTGGCCGACCTGCGGGCCAATGCGCTGGCGACGGGCGGCGGGTACTACCCGCTGGCCGACGTCGCCGCGGCGAACGGTCTGGCGGCTCGGATCATGGCCGACCAGGGGACGCCGCGCGTCGAGCCGGCGCGCTGGGTGCGAACCGA
>CAZMHG010000605.1:0-2185 GCA_964565975.1 uncultured Ilumatobacteraceae bacterium
AGCGGCGACGTGGGCGTCGGCGCGGCAACGGCGGCGGCACGCGCCGCCCGGCCGGACGACCTGGTCGCCTTCGTCGCCGCCCCGCGCGCCGACCAGGGCCAGATGTACCGGGTGTGGATGACCGACGTCGACGGCGACTACCACGACGTGATCGTCGACCCCGGAACCGGCACGGTGCGCGACGCGGACCATCAGCCGCCGCTGCTCGTCCACTGGGCCGAGGAACTGCACTACAACCTGAACAGCACCTCGATCTTCGGCATCGACCCGGTGAAGGTGCTCGGCTGGCTCGCCGTCGGATGGCTGGCGATCACCCTCACCGGCTTCTACGTCTGGTACTGGCCGGGAATCCGGCGCTGGGCGCGGGCGCTCCGCGTGCGACGCCGGCGCGGCCCGTTCACCTTCCACCTCGACCTGCACAAGGCCGTTGCCATCCTCGCGATCCTGCCGCTGACCGCGATCATCATCACCGGGATCAACTTCGCCTTCCCCCACGAGGTGCGGTCCGTGTGGAACGCCATCACGCTCGGCCACTACGAGTCGGCCGACACCACGGCGGTGCTTTCCCACCGCACCGCTGGCGCGGCAAAGATCACCGCCCAACAGGCGATCGACGCCGTCCGCCACGTGGACCCCGCCGTTCACATCGCCTACGTCACCGGGCCGGGCGGTAGTCCCGTCGGCGTGTGGGATGTCGAGGCGGTGGTCGACGCGTCCTTGCTCGGTGCCGTCGGCGGCGAGCGCACGGTCGAGTTCGCCGTCGACCAGTACACCGGCGCGGTCGTCGACATCGACGACCCGGCCGACCGGGGATTCGCCAACCAGGCGTACGACGACTGGTCGTACCAGGTCCACTTCGGCACCTTCGGCGGCACGCTGACGCGGATCCTCTGGGTCGGCGTCGGCCTGGCACCGCTGGTGCTTGCCGCGACCGGGCTGCGGATGCTGGTCGTGCGCCGCGGCAAGCGACGTGCCCGTCGGGCCACCGCGCCGGGACTCGCCGACCTCTATCCCGCTCCCGCCGCTCCCGCCGCTCCCGCTCCCTCCCCCTCGCCCCTCCCCGTCCCCCTCCACCAGCCCGAAAGAAACTGATGAGACGAACCGCCGTCCTCACCCTGGCCGCGTCGACCCTCGTCGGCTGCGGATCCACCCGATACGTGGTGGTCCAGACCCCGGCACCCGCCACCGCGCCGGTGATCGCCGCGGCGCCGGCTGCCGCGGCGCCGGCCACCGCGACATCGACCACCGCGACATCGACCACTGCGCCGCCGGGCACGGTCGCGGCCGCCGGCGCAACCACACCGGGCTCCGCTGCCTCGACCCAACCGGCAGCCGCGCCGACGGCGGTGAGCACGCCTGCGCCTTCGGCGACGGTGGCCGCACCAGCGCCGGCAGCTGCGGGCGCGGCGACCGCAGCCGAGCGCACCCTGATCGAAGCAGCGATCGACGGCGCGCTCGGTCTCGACGGACGTGCATTCGACCAGCGCACGGCGTTCCTCGACGGCGCCGACGACCTCGGCCCGACCTACGCCGCGGTCAACAAGATCACCGCAGGGTTGGACGGCCACCTGGCGATCACCGGCGTCACGGTTGCCGGCACCACGGCCACCGCGACGGTGGACATCGTCATCAACGGCAGTGCCTACGCCAGCGGCCTGCCGGTGGAGCTGACCAAGCGCGGCGACACGTGGCTGGTCACACGAGCCGGCGCCTGCGCGATCCTGGCCGTCGGGAGTCCGTGCCCGGACCAGTAGCGCCGCGTGGCGCGCTGCGGTACGTTAGGGTTACCATACGGATTCACGACAGCGTGCTGCAGACGGACCGAGCCGAGACTGACCTGAGAGGAGGGACCACCCGGATGGCGATCATCTGTCACTGCCTTGGGATGCGCGAACGAGCCATCGTCAAGGCGATCCACCACGGTGCCTCGACCCTGGACGAGGTCGGCGCGGCATGCGGTGCGGCAACGCGCTGCGGCGGGTGCGCCCCGATGGTGGAAGCGCTCCTCGACCGCCACACGCAGCTTGCCCCGGACTACGAGTACGCCGGCATATGCTCGGCGTATGCAAGGTAACCCGACCGTCATCGAGATTCTCAACGACGTACTCACCGCCGAACTGACGGCGATCAACCAGTACTTCGTGCACGCCAAGATGTGCGAGAACTGGGGCTACTCGCGTCTCGC
>CAZMHG010000606.1:0-2183 GCA_964565975.1 uncultured Ilumatobacteraceae bacterium
AGTGTTGGACTTCTACTTCCTGTCACGGGTCAGCAGCCGGACCGGCGACCGGACCCGGTTCACCTACGGTCCGCACACCCTGACAGAGCCGACCTTCCTCGCCTTCCTGCGCGCCTACGACCAGGTCTTCCCGCTGTCCGACGACGAGTTGGCCTTCCTACCCGAGGTGTACCGCTTCTTCATCCTCAACTACGTCGTGCGCGACGGCGCGCTGTTCTTCCGGCCGGACCTGTGCGCCCTGTTCCGGCAAGAAGCGGTGCGCAGCTACCTGCCGGCGCTCGACGCGCTCGACGTCACGCCGCTGCGCATGTTGCGCGACGGATGAGCCAACGTCAGCGCGACCCACCCGCCTTCCTCGCCGACGCCGACCACGTCCATCGGGGCGAGTGCCGCGGTCACATGGTCGTACCGACCGGCGAGCAGCCCGCTGAGCACCAGCCGACCGCCCGGTGCCGTGACCCGCGCCAGGTCGTCGGCCATCGCGATCAGCTCGGGGGCCAGGACGTTGGCCAGCACAACGGGGAACGGACCGCCGATCTCGGCCAGCGGCGTCGTCGACACGGTGACCCGCCCAGCGACGGCGTTCCGGGTGGCGTTGTCCACGGTGGCGGCCACCGCAGCGGGAGCGACGTCGATCGCTACGGCTGCCGACGCACCGAACCGGATCGCGGCGATCGACAGCACGCCCGAGCCGCAGCCGACGTCGAGGACCTGATCGCCCTCGCCGATCACGTGCCGCGCGGCGCGCAGCGTCAACCTGGTGGTCGGATGGTCGCCCAGACCGAACGCGGCGCCCGGATCGATGCGGATCACCGTGCCGGCGGGGGCGTCACCGTCCCACCACGCGGGGACGATCACCAGGTCGTCGTCGACGACGGACGGCGTGGCAAATGCCCGCCACGACTCGGCGATGCGCTCGTCGACGTCGACCACGTCGGTTGGCCAACGCCGGCCGAGGGCGACGACCGCGGCGGTGATGTCGGTGGCGTCCTCGCCGACGGACGACCACAGATCGATCCCGCCGGCACCGCCGGGCCGCTCCTCCACAGCCAGCACGCCCAGCTCCCACAACATGTCGGCGGCGAGCTCGACGTCGAGCGGGTTCGTCCCGTCGAGATGGACGACGATCGCGTGGATCATCAGCCGATCCGGCGCATCGCCGTGCGGTAGTAGGCAGCGCGCTCGACGTACGACGCGGCGCCGGACGAGATCACCTCCGCCCGCGCCTTGCCCGGCTTGATCACCGCTGGGACACCGGCCGCGATGGCACCACTCGGCACGTCGGTTCCGTCGAGGAGCACCGCGTTGGCCGCGACGATCGAGCCCGACCGGACCACGCACCGGTGCAGCACGATCGCGCCGTTGCCGACCAACACGCCGGACTCGATCCGGCACCCTTCGAGATGGACGATGTGGCCGATCACGCAGTCGTCACCGACCCACGTGGGGTGCTCGGGGATCGTGTGCAGCACACACCCGTCCTGGACGCTGGTGCGCGCACCGATGGTGATCGGGGCGACGTCGGCACGGATCACCGCACCCGGCCAGACCGACGACTCGGGCCCAATCGTGACCGCGCCGATCAGCACCGCGTCGGGATGGATGAACGCCGAGCCGTCGATGGCCGGCTCCAGATCACCGAGTGCGTAGATCGCCATCCGGCCACCGTACCGACGAACGATGCGGTACCGCCCACGGCGGCCCATGCCGCTCGCCCAGGCCTGCGGTACGGGCGTTTCCCCTGGGGCGAACCAGCACACAGCGGGTACCGTGAAGGCCCTATGTCTCGCAGGATCGACATCGAGCTCACGAGTGCGCGCCCCGACGGCACATGGACCTGGCGTGCTGCCGGGGCGTTGCAGCCCAAGGGAGTGCTCGACGGCTCGCTGCTGCCCACGGGAGCAGCGGCCGGTTCGGTCCTGCGCGCAGACATCGAGGTTGGCCTCGACGGCACGATCGTCACCAGCGTCAGCGACACCAAGCCGAAGTCGTCGAAGAGCGGCCTGCTCGAACTGCTCGGCTCGGACCGCCCGTTCGAGGGGGTGACCTCACAGCTCGTGCGCAAGGACCGCGGCGACCGTGGTGATCGCGGCGATCGACGTGACCGCCGCGATCGCGGCGACCGAGGCCCGCGCGGCGACCGCCCGTCCGGCGACCGAGGCCCGCGCGGCGACCGCCCGTCC
>CAZMHG010000607.1:0-2183 GCA_964565975.1 uncultured Ilumatobacteraceae bacterium
AGGATCATGAACTCGTGGTCGGCGATGTCGAGGGTGACCCCGTCGACCGCGTGGACCACGTCGCCGCCGTGGCCGAACGTCTTGGTGATCCGGTCCAGCCGCACACCTGCCACGGGCGCACCCTAGTGCCGGGTGCGTCGCGGCCGGTGCCCCGGCGGGACGCAGCCGGGGCGGTTCAGGCCGTGAGCCGGACCGGCAGCCTCTTGATCCCGTGCACGAACGCCGAGCGCAGCTTGGGCACGTCGCCGACAAGCTCGATCGTCGCCACCTGCGCGCAGAGCTGCTCGAACAGGACGCGCATCTCCATCTTGGCCAGGTTGAAGCCCAGGCAATGGTGCGGCCCGCCGCCCCCGAAGGTGACGTGCGGGTTGGGGTGGCGGAGGATGTCGAAGGTGAACGGGTCGTCGAAGACCGACTCGTCGCGGTTGGCCGAGGCGTACAGCATGCACACCGAATCGCCCTGCTTGATCTGCACGCCGTGCAGCTCGACGTCGCAGGTCGCGGTACGCAGGAAGTGGTTCACGGGCGTCGCCCAGCGGAGCATCTCGTCGACCGCCGACGGGATCACCGTCGGGTCGGCGCGCATCGCGGCGTAGGCCTGGGGGTGATCGATCAGCGCCAGCACGCCGTGGCTGATGCCGTTGCGCGTGGTCTCGTTGCCGGCGACCGACAGCAGCAGCACGAACAGGTCGAACTCGTGCTCGCTCAACTGCTCGTCGCCCTCGGCGGAGATCAACGTGGTGATCAGGTCGTCGCGCGGTTCGGCGCGTCGCGCCGCGGCGAGCTCGTTGGCGTACATGTACAGCTCGATCGACGCGTTCGTCGCGTCGTCGATCCCGCCGCTCATGTCCGGATCGGTCGCGCCGATCATCCGGTTCGACCAGTCGAACACCTTGCGCCGCTCGGCGGGCGGGATGCCGAGCAGTTCGGCGATCGCCACCAGCGGCAGTTCGGCGGAGACACGGTCGACGAAGTCGAGCCGACCATTCGCCGCGCTCTCCTCGACCGCTTCACGGATCAGCCGCTCGGCGACCTCGCGGAAGTGGTCCTCGAGGCTGCGGATCACCTTCGGTGTGAACCCGCGGCTCACGAGGTTGCGCAGCCGCGTGTGGTCCGGCGGATCGAGGTCGATCAGCATCCGGGCCATCTCGAGGTCGGGACGCTCCTGGTTCATCAGGCTGCCCTTGGCCGCCGACGAGTAGGTCTGGAACTGGCGGCTGACCTCGACGACATCGGCATGGCGGGTGATCGCCCAGAACCACGCCGGCGAGCCGGGATCGATGCCGCGGTGCCGGATGATCGGCGCCTCGTGGCGCAGCACCGTGTACATCTCGTGCGGTGGCCCGTGGCGGTACGCCTCGTTGCTGATCACATCGAGCGTGTCGTACTCCAGCCGCGGGTCCATCGGCCCATCCTGTCACCGACCCTGGCGCGACATCCGGCCGGGCCGCGTCAGGGTCGGCGGCGTCAGGCGCGGCGGAGGGCAGACCAGGGGAGGTCTTTGTCGGTGCTCGGCTCGCGGGGTAGGCCGAGGGCGACCTCGGCGATGATGTTCTGCTGGATCTCGTCGGTCCCGCCGCCGATCCGCACGGCGTACTGGGACAGCAGCTCCGTGCCCCATTCGGCGTCGGGGCCCTCGCAGAGCAGCGCGTCTGCGCCCCGGATGGCCGCCGCGACCGGCGTGCTTGCCGCGTAGTGGCGGGCCACGGCGAGCTTGACGATCAGTGCCTCTGGGCCCGGCGTGCGTCCCTGGGAGATCGCCGTGCGCAGCCGGTAGCCGAGGAACTTGATGATCCGGGCCCTGGTCACGACGCCGGCCAGTGCTTGGCGGATGACCGGGTCGCCGTTGGCGCCGCGCCGCCGGGCAAGCTCGATCATCCCGTCGGCCGACCACGTCCCCTGGACGCCGCCGATCAGCGCCCGCTCGTTGGACAGCGTGGTGTGGGCGACGCGCCAGCCGGCGCCCGGCTCGCCGACGACCTGGTCGGCGGGGATCCGTACGTCGGTCAGGAACACCTCGTTGAAGTGCGAGCTGCCGTTGATCTGGCGCAGCGGGCGGACGTCGATGCCGGGGCCGCGCATGTCGACGAGGAAGTAGGTGATCCCCTTGTGCTTGGGCAGATCGGGGTGGGTGCGGGCCAGCAGGATGCCCCAGTCGGCGAACTGCCCGAACGAGGTCCACA
>CAZMHG010000608.1:0-2171 GCA_964565975.1 uncultured Ilumatobacteraceae bacterium
AGCCACGGCGCCAGTCGAAAATGTCGACCGCATGCACGAGGCCGAGGATGCCTACCTGGATCAGGTCGAGCAGAACCATGCCCGGGGGGAGGGGGTAGCGCCGGGCGATGGACACGACGAGGCGGAGGTTGGAGCGGATGAACCGGTCCTTGGCGTGGGCGGCGCCGGCCACGGCAGCCTTCAGCGAGGCGCCCTTCTCGCCCTTGGCGAGGCGCTCGGCGGCCTCGCGGCCGGCCTCGATGGCGCGAGACAGCTCGCGTTCTTCTTCGGCGTTCAGGAGCGACACCTTGCCGATGTCATTCAGGTAGAGACCAATCGAATCATTCATGATGGAGTGCTCAACTTCGTAGGGTTTCCGAACTATTCCCGGACGAGTAGAGGATCGACCTGACTGTGACCAAGGTCACGGTGCCGTTCGAGGAATTCGCGCCGCCGGAGGAGTAATTCAAGACGTGGGGGTGTATTGGGGTCGGGCAACAGTACTACATGAGCCGCGGCGAGTCACGAGGTTTGTGTACCCGAAGGGTGTGACATCCGTTTCACGACGCTATAACCCGCCCCGTCGCAGGCGGCTGGGGCGCCGGCGGCTCGGTGTCCACCGCCGTCCGCGTTCGACCGGCGGCCCTACACTTGCGGGTCGTGTCGCAACGGATCGGGCTGTTTGGTGGAACGTTCGACCCTCCGCACGTCGGCCACCTGGTGACTGCCGTCAACGTCCGCCATGCCCTGGCGTTGGACCTCGTCGTGTTGATGGTCGCCAACGTCCCGTGGCAGAAGTCGGGCGTGCGCCGGATCACCGAGCCCGAGCTGCGCCTGGCGATGGTCGACGCCGCAGTGGGTGACGTCGACGGTCTGCTGGCCGGCCGCACCGAGATCGACCATGGCGGCCCGAGCTACACCGCTGACACGCTCGCTGCGCTGGCTGCGCAGTATCCCGGAGCAGAGCTGTTCACGATCGTCGGTGATGACGCGGCGGCGAAGTTCGAGACCTGGGAACGCTACGAGGACGTCGCTGCCCGGTCGCACCTGGTCGTCGTCGATCGGCCCGGCGGCCCGGTCCGGCTTCCCGAACGGTTCGCGTGGCTGCATGTCGAGGTACCGCACCTGGACGTGTCGAGCACCGACCTGCGGGCCCGCGTCGCCGACGGGCGCCCGCTCGACTACCTCGTCACCCAACCCGTGCTCGATGTCATCGCCACGCACGGGCTGTACCGACCAGACCGGGTCCACGCGTGAACTACCTCGTCCGGCGGCGCCGGGAAGCAAACGTGGTGATGGTCTGCGTGCTGATCACCGCGCTCGTCGGGGCAGCGGTGCTCGGGCTGCTCGGCTACCGAGCGCTCCGCCGCTACACCGCGGCGCGCAACGTCGAAGACGTCATGCAGCAGGTGCCCAAGACGCCGGTCGGGCTGCTGGTCACCCTGAACGACGCCGGCGCGCTGGGTGGCCTGTTCGCCGTCGTCGGCAAGCCGGGCGTGACCGGCGGGCACATCGTGTCGATCCCCGTGTTCGCCGGCGAGCGCGACGAGACGTCCCGCCGGCCGTTTGCCACCGTGTTGGCAGCCGATGGCATCGCCGGGCTGCAGGATGCCGTGGAGACTGCCACCCAGGTCAGCTTCGACACCGTCGAGGTGGTCAACACCCGTCAGGCAGTCGCCCTGATGACACCGTTCGCCCCGTTGCAGGTGACGTTGCGCGCACCGGTGTTGGCCGAGAATGGCACGGCGCTGCTCCCCGCCGGCGCTCAGCAACTGGACGCCGAGGGCGTGGTCCAGGTGCTCAACAACCCGGCTGCCGGCACCGAGGCGTCGCGTTCGCCGTCCGTTGCCGTGGTGCTCGCCGCCCTGGCCAAGCGGATCGGAACGGGCATCGGTGCGGCCGACGCGACCACGCCGGTGACCTCGTTCGGCCAGCTCTGGCAACGTGTCGTCGCCGGGCCGGTCTCGGTTCGCACGCTCGGTCTGCAGACCACGGGACACGGCGCGGAGACGTACAACACGGTGGATGCGTCGTCCTCGGTGCTGGTGTTCGCCACGATCGCCCCGTCCAACGTGTCGGCACCAGGTTCGGGCCTCAACTTCCGCATCGAGGCGCCTCCGGGATCCGAGGCGCACGTGCGGGACGCGATCGACATCATCACCTTCTTCGGAGGCAACGTGGTCCAGATCGAC
>CAZMHG010000609.1:0-2167 GCA_964565975.1 uncultured Ilumatobacteraceae bacterium
GTGCCGGCGGCGATCAGGGTGTTGCCGGCCACCAGCCGGCGGCCGGCGCCGGGCCGGCCGGGCGCACGGTTGGCGCCGGCCAGCGCGGCCGTGCGCCCGCGCCAGCCACGCCACGCACTCCACACCGCCCCGGCGACGATCACGATCGCCGCGACGCCCGAGCCGACCGCGGCGAGGACCCGTGGGGCGACACCGAACAGCTGCTTACCGGTGGGCATCTCACCGCCGGGCACGGGGGCACGCAGCGGCGCGACCAGCACGATGCCCGTGGCCAGGCCGCTCAGCCAGATCAACCAGCTGCGCGTCCGGTCGCCGGCCGCCCGCCCGGCGAGCAGATACACGGTGCCGAGCGCCAGCCAGGGCGCGTTGAGCACGGCACCGAACACGTAGAACAGCCGGAAGCTCGCGGCGTTCCACCCGTTGGCCTCGGCCCACCACAGCGCGGCCGAGCCGGCGGCGAACAGCGCCAGCGAGATCGTCCAGGCCAACTCGTGGTCACGCCGGCGGCGCAGCCAACGATCGAGGGTGCTCAGCGTGAACGCCACCGAGACCAGCGTGGCCGCGGCGGCCAGAGCGACGTTCACGGCCGCGGTGTGCCGTCAGGCGAGCTCGCGGCGCAGGACCTTGCCGCTCAGGTTGCGCGGCAACTGGTCGACGAACAGCACCTTGGTGGGGCACTTGTAGCGCGCCAGGTGATCGGCACACCAGGCGATCAACGACTCCTCGTCGACGCCGTGCGTCCCGTCGGCGACGACGTAGGCCTTGACCGCCTCGCCGGTGTGCGGGTGCGGAACGCCGACGACGGCGACCTCGCGCACCGCCGGGTGCTCGAGCAGGACGTCTTCGACCTCGGCCGGGAACACGTTGAACCCGCTGACGATGATCAGGTCCTTCTTGCGGTCGACGATGTACAGGTAGCCGTCGTCGTCCACCGTGCCGATGTCACCGGTGCGCAGCCAGCCGTCGGGCGTGAGCACGCGGGCGGTGGCCTCGGGGTGGTCGAGGTAGCCGAGGAAGACGTTGTCGCCGCGGACCCAGATCTCGCCGCTGTCACCGAGCTCGGCGTCGGCGTCGTCCGGGCCGACGAGGCGCACCTCGACCCCGCTCAACGCCTTGCCCACCGAGCCCGGCCGCCACGGCAGACCGGCCGACGTGCTGACCACGGGCGACGCCTCGGTCAGCCCGTACCCCTCGGCGAGGCGCAGGCCGAAGCGCTCGTGCAGGCGCTTCATCGCTCCTTCGGGCATCTTCGCCGCACCGGTGAGGGCCAGGCGGACCGTGGCGAACGAGTCGGCCGGCGCCTCGTCGAAGTGGCTCCAGGCAACCCACATCGTCGGTGCGCCGAACACGACGGTGACACCGCGCTCGACGATCGACTCGAGCGCGGTGTACGGGTCGAAGCGCTGGGCGAGGACGATGGTCGCACCCCTCGACAGGCCGTGGCCGAGGACCACGTTGAGCCCGAAGATGTGCGACAGCGGCAGCACGCAGTAGACGACGTCGGCGGCCGTGATCTCGCCGCCGGCGGCGCGGCCCTGGCGGATGTTGGCCATCAGGTTGGCGTGGCTGAGCATCGCTGCCTGCGGGGCACCTGCCGTGCCGCTGGTGAACATCAGCGCCGCGACGGTTTCGCCGGGCACGTCGAGCGCGGGCAACGGGTCGGCCGCGAGCAGGGTGGCCATGTCGGTGTCGGGCAGCAGGGTGCCGGCGGCGTCGTCGACCGCTTCGGTGAACACGACCGCCTGCACGCTGGGCACGTTGGCGCGCTGGACGTCGCGCCAGTGCACCGACGCCGCGGTGTCGACCACCACCACCTTGGCGCGCACCGCGTCCAGCTGGTGCTCCAGCTCCAGTGCCGGGCTGGTGGGGTTCAGCGGTACTGCCGCGGCGCCCAGACCGACGACCGCCAGGTAGGTGTCGACGAAGTAGCGGCCGTTGCTGCAGACGATGCCGACGCTGTCGCCGGCGCCGACGCCGAGGCCGGCGAGGCCGCCGCGCAGACGGGCGACCTGATCGCGCAATGCCCCGTAGGTGGTCGGGCGTCCGCGGCTGATGAGTGCCACGTGATCGGCCGGAGCGCTGTCGATGATCGAGGCGATGTTCACGTGGGCTCAGATCCGGATCAGGGAGATCACGCCGGCGACGAGAATCGCCACGAGCAACAGAC
>CAZMHG010000610.1:0-2165 GCA_964565975.1 uncultured Ilumatobacteraceae bacterium
CCCGAGTCCGACGACGTGCGCGACTCTCCGGCGCTCAACGTCGCCGGCATGCTGCAACTCAACGGCGCCGCCGTCAACGTCTTCGACCCCAAGGCGATGGAGAACTCCCGACGGCTGTTCCCCACCCTGAACTACGCCACCTCGGCGCTGGAGGCCTGCGACCGGGCCGACGCCGTTCTGGTGCTCACCGAATGGCGCGAGTTCGTCGATCTCGATCCCGCATCCCTGCCGGTGCGCTCGAGAGTGGTTGTCGACGGCCGCAACTGCCTGGATGCCCAGCGGTGGTCCGACGCCGGCTGGAAGGTCTACGCGCTGGGTCGCCGGGTCTCCTGACCCGGGCCTGGCGGGCGGCGTAAGTTCGTTCAGCGTGGACCATGCAGCAGCGCTGAGCGCTGAAGTCGCGACATTCGGCGAGCTTCTGCGTGACGCGGACCCCGCCACCCCGGTGCCGACCTGCCCCGACTGGACGCTCGCGCAGCTGATGCGTCACGTCGGGCGCGGTGATCGCTGGAGCGCGCAGATCGTCGCCGAACAGTCGGCGGACTACATCGACCCCCGCACGGTCGCGGGCGGCAAGCCGCCGGAGGGCCGGGACAACGAGATCCTCTGGTTGAACGAGGGTGCGCAGCTGCTCCTCGACGCCGTCGACCGCAGCGGCGCCGAGACGCCGGTATGGACGTTCCTGGGACCGAGGCCGGCCAGGTGGTGGATTCGTCGGCGTCTGCACGAATGCGCCGTGCACCGCGCCGACGCCGCCCTGGCCCTCGGCCGGGAATTCGTCATCGACCCCGCACTGGCCGCCGATGCCATCAGCGAGTATCTGGAGCGCGTCGTCGTCCGCGCCGACGAGGAGGGCCCAGCCGGCGGTGACCGGCCGCTGGGCGACGGGCAGTCCCTGCACCTGCACGCCACCGATCCGGGGCTGGGCGAGGCCGGCGAGTGGACCATCCTCGGCCGCCCGGTCGGCGTCGCCGTCGACCACGAGCACGGGAAGGCCACCACCGCGCTGCGCGGGCCGGCCCGCGACCTGCTGCTGGCCATCGTCCGCCGCGGGACGGCGACCGAACTGGGCCTGGAGATTTTCGGTGATTCGGCGATCTGGGACACCTGGTTGGCCCGCACACCGTTCTAGGCCGGTAACTTGACTGACCATGAGCACTTCGGAGATCGCCACCGTTCTCGCCTGGCACGACGCGTTGAACACCGCGGACCTCGACACCCTGGTCGCGCTGTCCAGCGACGACATCGAGATCGGTGACGCCGACGGCGCCGCCCAAGGCCACGCCGCGCTGCGGGACTGGGCGCAGCGCTCCACCGCCACCATCGAGGTCGGCCAGATCTACTACCACGACGGCATCGTCGTCGTCGAGGAGCGGTTGACGTCGAAGACCGACCCGGGTCAGGTCAGCAGCGCGGCGTCGGCGTTCCGCGTGGTCCATGACCACGTCACGTCGGTGTTCCGCCACGACGACCTGGCCGCGGCGCTGTCCGCCACTGAACTGACCGACGAAGACCTGCAGGTGTGACGCTCATGAAGGGCATCATCCTGGCCGGGGGATCCGGCACTCGGCTCTACCCGATCACCCAGGGCGTCAGTAAGCAGCTGCTGCCGGTCTACGACAAGCCGATGATCTACTACCCACTCTCGACGCTGATCATGGCCGGCATCCGCGACGTGTTGGTGATCTCCACGGCATGGGACGCCCCGGCTTTCGAACGACTGCTCGGTGACGGATCGGCCTTCGGCATCAGCATCACCTACGCGATACAGGATCGGCCCGAGGGGCTGGCGCAGGCGTTCGTCATCGGCGCCAACCACATCGGGGCCGGCCCGGTGGCATTGGTGCTGGGCGACAACATCTTCTACGGCCCGGGCGTCGGTACCAGCCTGAGCAGGTTCAGCGACATAGACGGTGGCGCCATCTTCGCCTACTGGGTCGCCAACCCGTCGGCCTACGGCGTGGTCGAGTTCTCCGCCGACGGCAGGGCACTGTCCCTGGAGGAGAAGCCCGCCACGCCGAAGTCGAACTACGCGGTACCGGGACTGTATTTCTACGACAACGACGTCATCGAGATCGCCCGTGACCTGCGTCCGTCGCCCCGTGGCGAGCTGGAGATCACCGACGTCAACCAGATCTATCTCAACCGGGAGCGGCTGACGGTCG
>CAZMHG010000611.1:0-482 GCA_964565975.1 uncultured Ilumatobacteraceae bacterium
TGCCGAACGACTGCGCCTGCTGCCCGCGTACGTGAAGGTCTTCGCCGGTGTCGAGCATGTCGCCGCCGGCGTGTCGTACCTGCTGTCCGAGGCCGCCTCGGTGGTCACCGGAACCGTGCTGACGATCGACGGCGGGTCGACCGCATGACCACCCACCAGCGTGTCGCCCTGATCGGGTGCGGCAACATCGGGTTCCGTCACCTGCAGGCGTTGTGCGCGATGCAGACCGCCGCGGACATCACGGTGGTCGAGCCGGCCGCGGTGCACGCCGAGCGCATCCGTGCCCAGTTCGCCGACGCGGCCGGGTCCGGTTCGGCGAGCACGTTCCAGCTCGTCGCCCGGTTGCCCGACGAGCCGAGCGAGCTCGATCTCGTGGTGATCGCCACCACCGCCGAGCACCGCCGGGCGGCCGTCGAGGATCTTCTCGCGCGACATCGCGTCCGGGTCCTGATCCTGGAGAAGGTCCTGTTCCCGGCGGTCGC
>CAZMHG010000611.1:492-2162 GCA_964565975.1 uncultured Ilumatobacteraceae bacterium
GACCTCGGCGCGGTCGGCGCGCTGGTCGACCGGCTGGACGTGACGACGTTCGTCAACTGCGGGCGGCGGACCTTCGCCGGCTACCACGCGCTGCGCGCCGCGATGTCTGCCGACCGCCCCGTCCACGTCACCGTCGACGGGCACAACCTCGGCCTGGCGTCCAACGCGATCCACTTCCTCGACCTGGCCGAGTTCCTCAACGAATCGCCGCTGGTGTCCGTCGACCTCGGATCGCTCGACCCCGGCTCGGTCCCGGCTCGGCGCCCGGGATGCGTCGAGATCTACGGCACCGTGCGCGCCGGCCTGGCGAATGGCGCGACGCTGGAGCTCACCAGCCTGGACCGCGACCCCGTGCAGGTGCGCGTCAGGCTGTGCGCCGGCACCACCACGGCCGACGTCGACGAACTGGCCCGCACCGTCGCGTCAAGCGGCACGGCCGCGCCGAGCGGCGCTGCCGACGCGCCGGCGGCGTTCGCGATGCAGAACGTGTCCGAGACCGTGGCGATCTACGACGACGCCCTGCACCTGGGCACCTGCGAGCTGACCCCCTACGCCGACAGTGCCCGCCAGCACCGCCTGTTCCTGCGCGCCCTGCGCGCCCACCTCGGCCTGGCTGACGACGACGCCGAAGCCTGCCCGATCAGCTGATGGACACCCCGATCCTGCTCGCCGGCGCCGGCAACATGGCCCAGGCGTACGCCAAGGTGCTGGCCACGCTGGGCATTACCCCCATCGTCATTGGCCGCGGCGCGGCGAACGCCGCGAGGTTCGCCGAGGCGACCGGGATCACCCCCACCATTGGCGACCTGGACAGCCAGCTCGCGCAGATCAGGCCGCTCCCCGACACGGCGATCGTGACCGTCAACGCGATGTCGCTGACCGACGTCACCGCACGTCTTGCCGCCGCCGGCGTACGGCGTCTCCTGGTGGAGAAGCCCGCCGCGCTCGACGCGGCCGAGATGGCCCGGCTGGTCGACGTCGCCGAACGCACGTCGGCCGACATCCGGATCGGCTACAACCGCCGGTACCTCGCCTCGGTCCGCCGGGCACGGCAGATGATCGCCGAGGACGGCGGCGTGCTGAGCGTGAAGTTCGACTTCTCCGAGCCGTCCCGCCGGATCGGCGCGCTCGGCAAGCCGCAGCGCGAGCTGGACACCTGGTTCTTCGGCAACTCGCTGCACGTCGTCGACCTTGCCGTGCACCTCGCGGGTGATCTGGCCAGCGTCTCGGGAGCCGTCGCCGGGGCCGTCGCCTGGCATCCCGACGCGGGCGTGTTCGCCGGGCACGGTACGGCGGTCTCGGGCGCGTTGCTCTCGTGGCACGCCAACTGGATCGGCCCCGGCCGGTGGGGTCTTGAGGTCGTCACCGCGGAGCGCGAGCTGGTGTTCCAACCGTTGGAGCAGCTCGCCGTGCAGGATCACACCGGCTTCGAGGTCCGCCCGGTCACGCTCGACCTGGACGACGAGACGTCGCTCAAGCCCGGGCTGCTGCGCCAGGTGCGCGCGATGTTGTACGGCGAGGACGATCACCACCTGCCGAGCGTCGCCGAGCAGGCGTCGCGCTGGCCGGCGTACGAAGCCATCCGCACCGGATCCGTCTGGGAGGCACAGCGGTGACACCCGAGGACCAGGCCCGTGTCGCCGCGGCGATCGACGAAGCCCACCAGCTCG
>CAZMHG010000612.1:0-236 GCA_964565975.1 uncultured Ilumatobacteraceae bacterium
CGCCGGCGATGCTCGCCAACGGCGCGGCGCTGAGCCTCCTGGGCGTCGCGGGCAATGCGGGCGCGGCGCGGGCCGACATCACGGCCGGCAACGACGGCGACGTGATGCGCCGGTCGGGCACCGGGATCGGCTTCGGCTCGATCCTCGGCTCGAAGGTGACGAACGGGTCGGGCGTCGCCGGGACGACCGTCAACGACGCGCTCGACACGCTCGCGTCGATGGTCGCGCTGAGCATC
>CAZMHG010000612.1:246-2162 GCA_964565975.1 uncultured Ilumatobacteraceae bacterium
GCACGACCGTCCGCGTCGCGACGACGGCGAACGTGACGATCAGCACGGCGCTGAACAACGGCGACACCCTCGACGGGATCTCGCTGGTGACAGGCGACCTGGTCCTGGTCAAGAACCAGACGGCGCCGGAGCAGAACGGCGTCTACGTGGTCGGGGTCTCGCCGGCCCGCTCGACCGAGTTCGACGCCTGGACCGAGCTTGTGGGCGCGCTGCTCGTCGTCCAGGAGGGCACGGCGAACGCCGACAGCGTGTGGATCTGCACCAGCAACGGCGGCGGCACGATCGACACGACCGCGGTCACGTTCGGGCGCCTCCAGGCCTATGACGCGGCCCTGGTGAGCTTGGCGGGGCTTTCGCTCTCGAACGGCGACCTGCTCTATGCCACCGCAGCCGACACCCTTGCCCGCCTCGCAGCCGGGTCGAACGGCAATCTCCTGACCCTATCGGGCGGCGTCCCGGCCTGGGGCGCCTATCCGACGCTGGTCAGCCTCGAAGGGCTGTCGCTCGCCTCGGGCGATCTGCTGTACGCCACCGCGGCCGACACTCTGGCGCGCCGCGCGATCGGCTCGACGAACGACTATCTGCAGGTCGTCGGCGGCGTCCCGACATGGGTGGCGCGGCCGACGCTCGAAAGCCTCGAAGGGCTGTCCCTGGTCTCCGGCGACGTCCTCTATGCGACGGCCGCCGACACGCTGGCGCGGCTCCCGAAGGGCACCGACGGGCAGAAGCTCGAACTGGCATCGGGTGTGCCGAGCTGGAAATGGCCGGAGGAGACCTTCGGCTTTGCGATCTCGGACGAGACGACGGCGATCACGACCGGCACGGCGAAGCTGACCGTCCGCCCGTGGGCCTACGCCTTCACCGTCAGCGCGGTCCGCGCGTCGCTCAATGTCGCAAGCTCGTCCGGCGCGCCGACCGTCGACATCAACGAGGGCGGCACCACGATCCTGTCGACCAAGCTGACGATCGACGCGAACGAGCTGACCAGCACGACGGCGGCGACCGCGGCCGTGATCTCCGATCCGTCGATCGCCGCGGACGCGGAGATCACCATCGACATCGACGCGGTCGGCGTCGGGGCCAAGGGGCTCAAGGTCTACATCACGGGGCGCCGCACCTGATGCCATTCTTCATGAACTTCGTCCCGCCGCCGGCCCCCCAGACCCTTATGGAGGCCCTCACTGCGTCGGGCCTGACGGCGAACCTGAAGATCGCGCTCGACGCGGGAGACGCCGCCTCGTGGCCGGGCTCGGGCACGAAATGGCTCGACACCCGCGGCACCGGCTACGACTTCTTCCTAGGTGCCGACGGGTCCGCCACCGCGACCGACCCGACGTTCAACGGCACCTCCGGCGGCAAGTCCGCGAGTGAATATTGGGGCTTCGACGGCGGTGACTATTTCACCTACGACAGTGCCAACGAAGCCTGGATGGAGACGCTCCACAAGGACAACGCGATCTTCAGCTTCTGCTGCTGGGTCTGGATGGGGACAGCGGCGGCCACCCAGATCTTCTGGAGCACGAACAGCACGACCAGCGACGTCGGATGCCTCTACCGGACCAGCGCCACCGGCTTCACCCTCTTCCTGGTCGGGACCGCGAGCCCGAGCATCATCGACACGTCGGCGCTCGGCCCTCTGACCGATGGCGCCTGGGCCTTCGTGGGCATGTCGATCGACGAGGCCGCCGGCGCGGCTGGCGGCTTCCACTACCTCAACGGCGCGGTCGAGACCTGGACCAGCACCTATAACGGCCCGTCGGCATCGAGCGCTCTCGGCCCGATGCATATCGGCTCGAATGTGGCAGGCGGGTCTCGGCTGACCTCCGGGTCGAGGCTCGCCCAATTCGCGATGTGGCAGGGCGCGAAGCTCTCGACGGCCGATTTCGACGCCATCTACGCCGCCACCCGCACCCGCT
>CAZMHG010000613.1:0-2151 GCA_964565975.1 uncultured Ilumatobacteraceae bacterium
GCCGAGCTGCAACGCACGCTTGGGCGCCTCGGCTTCGACTGCGGACGCATCGACGGCATCTTCGGGCCGCTGGCCACCGCTGCCGTGCGCACCTTCCAGACCGAGTACGGGATCCACGCCGACGGCGTGTGCGGCCCGGACACGCTCCGCTGTCTCAACCTGCTGTCCGACATGACCGGCAGCGGACCCGGCGTGGCCAACTTGCGTGAGCTCGAACGACTCCACGCCACCCGTGGCGGCACGATCGCCCGGACCCGCGTCGCCATCGGTCAGTTCGGTGCGGTCAGTTCACTGATCCGTGTCCTCGGCCGCGAACTACGCGCCCGCGGCGCGTCGGTGATGCTGCTCGACGAGCCCGACGTGATGCTTCAGGCCAACGCCGCGAACCGGTTCGAGGCCGACGTGTACCTGGCGTTCGAGGCCCACGAGGAACCCGGCGTCGTCGTCCACTTCTACCAGGTGCCCGCCTTCGAGTCGGCCCGTGGGCGACGGGTCGCCGAACTGTTGTGCGATCAGTTGGCCGATCACGCGGCGATGGCCGGCGTCGTGGTCGGCATGCGCCTGCCGATCCTGCGCGAGACGCGCATGCCGGCGATCCATGTGGCGATCGGGCCGGTCCTCAGCCTGACCGATCACTCGGCGTCGATCGCCGAGGCGGCAACCCATGCCCTCGAACTGTGGATCTCTGGTCGCGCGTCAGAGATTTTCCCCTAAGTTATCCACAGCTGTGTGTAACCGTGACGCGCGGCTTGGGAGTTGACAGTTCACCGCGAGGCACCGAATCCCACGCAACGTGAGTTCCTACTCGCTGTCCGTGGTGATCGGGGCGGTCATCCGGTAGTAGATCCGCTCGAGATCCTCCAGGTCGGCAAAGTCGACGGTCACCGCACCGCGCTGTTTCCCCATCTTGATCGCCACACGTGTGGACAAGTGCTCCGAGAGGAGGGTCTCGAGTTCGAGCAGGCCAGGCGCGCGCAGACGCGTCCCCGAGGCGATGCCAGCACCATCGACGGACCGGGTGGATCCCGAACCGGCGGTCGCGCTCTCCCCCGCCGCTGCGTCCGCGTCGTGCACTCCCTTGGCCCGTGCTGGGTCGCGTGCTGCCTCTTCGAGCACGCGCACGGACCACGACTCGGCGGCCGCCTGCCGGGCCAGCCGCTCCTGCAGCGCACGGTCGGGTGTCGCCAGCAGTGCCTTGGCATGCCCGGCCGACAGCCGGCCGTCGGCCAACAACGACTGCACCGCAGGCGGGAGGGACAGGACCCTCAAGGTGTTGGTCACTGCCGAGCGGCTCTTGCCGACACGCACGGCCACCTGATCGTGGGTCAAGCTGAAGTCCTCGATCAGCTGCTGGTACGCGGCACCTTCTTCGAGCACGGTCAGGTCCTTGCGGTGCAGGTTTTCGACCAGCGCACGCTCGACCGCCCCCAGGTCGTCGGTGTCGCGCACCACCGCAGGGATCACTGCCAGCTTGGCGCGCCGCGCCGCCCGCCAACGCCGCTCGCCGGCGATCAACTCGTACGTCCCGTCGCCGGCGGGGCGGACCAGGACGGGTTGGAGCACGCCGATCTCGGCGATCGAGGCAGCCAGCTCGGCGAGGGACTCCTCGTCGAAGTGGACGCGCGGCTGATGGGGATTCGGCCGGATCGACTCGACCGCAAGCTCCTCGAGCCGCGGCCGATCGTCGTTGGCGGGCGTCGGGGACAGGTCGGCCGGGATCAGCGAGCCCAGCCCCCTACCCAATCCGCTCGGACGAGCCATGGTGCACCTCCCTGGCGACAGCGCGGTAGGCCGACGCACCGCGCGAGCTGGAATCGAACGTGATGATCGGCTGGCCGTAGGACGGCGCTTCGGACAGGCGGACCGTGCGCGGGACGACCGTGCGGCAGACCTTGTCACCGAAGTGCTCACGAACCTCGCCGACGACCTGGTCGGCGAGCTTGGTGCGGGCGTCGTACATCACGCACACGATCGTGCTGACCTCGAGCTGGGGATTGAGGTTGCGACGGACCAGGTCGACGTTGCGCAACAGCTGGCCAAGACCCTCCAACGCGTAGTACTCGCACTGGATCGGGACGAGCACCTC
Organism: uncultured Ilumatobacteraceae bacterium; assembly: GCA_964565975.1. Classification (GTDB taxonomy): domain Bacteria; phylum Actinomycetota; class Acidimicrobiia; order Acidimicrobiales; family Ilumatobacteraceae; genus JAKOUY01. The sequence continues at coordinate 2,087 of CAZMHG010000613.1, forward strand.
GCTCGCCGCATTCAACCCGTTGACCGTCAGCAGACCGAGCGAAGGTGGGCAGTCGATCAACACGT
>CAZMHG010000614.1:0-2150 GCA_964565975.1 uncultured Ilumatobacteraceae bacterium
CGTCACGGTCAACGCCGTCGGGCCGGTGGCGCTGACTCGCATGACCGAAGGCCTCGGTCCGGCGCCCGAGACCGACGCCGAGCGCGAGGCCTGCTCGCCGCGCTGGATCGCCCCGATCGTCACCTGGCTGGCGTCCGAGGAGTCCGCCGGGGTCAGCGGTCGGGTGTTCGAGGCCAGCGGTCAGGTCCTCGCCGTTGCCGAGGGTTGGGTGCGCGGCCCGCGCCATGCGCCGGTGGACGACCCGACCGAGCTCGGCCCGATCGTCGCCGATCTGCTGTCCCAGGCGCGCAAGAACTCGGGCATGGACGGAGAGCCGGGACATTGGCCTCAGCCGCAGGGCTGACCGGCGCGCACCGCCGGCCGCGCCCTCGGGTCGCGCTCAGTAGACCTCGTTGTCCAGCGGGTAGGCCAGCCAGCTGAGCATCTGGCGCAACGTGTGATACGCGGCCAGGCGTGCCTCGTCGGTCGCCGCGGTCTCGGCCGCGACGCACGTCGCGTAGAGCCGCCTGGTCATCGTCGGGCCAAGCTCGAGCAGCCCGGACGATCCCTCGGTGGCCCACCGGGCGAGCACGTAGTGGACGATCGCGCCGATCGGGATGCCCGTGCCGGCGCTCAGCCCGCGCACGGTGCGCAGCGGATCGGTCCTCGCGTACAGGGCGACGTCGGCCTTGAGGTTGGCGTCCTTGTCGTCCGCCGGCCACGGACCGTCCCACCCATGGATCCGTAGGTCTTCGCCGCCGAGCTGTCCGGTGAACTGGTCAGCGAGCTGGCCGGTGGGCTGGTCGGCACTCCCGCCCGCGGCATCGACGTCACTGACGGTCGGGCTGACCGTCGTTGCGCCAGGGATGACGTCGGTCGTCACGTCGGCGTGGGCGTCGACGTTGGGGTCCATCTCGGGGCGACTCAGCGCCGGGAGGCTGCGAGGAGCACGCCGACGGCGTCGGCCAGCGCGACGTCGGTCGTTGTCCCTGCGCGGCGGTCCTTGACCTCGACCTTGCCGTCGGCCAGGCCGCGTCCGACGACCACGATCATCGGCATGCCGAGTAGTTCGGCGTCGTTGAACTTGACGCCCGGCGAGACCCCGACACGGTCGTCGAGCATGACGCGCAGACCTGCGGCCTCCAGATCGGCAGCGAGCTGCTCGGCGGCCGGAAGCTGTGGATCCGTCGGCTTGCCCGTGGCGACGACGTGCACGTCGGCGGGGGAGACCTCGTTCGGCCAGATCAGGCCCTTGTCGTCGGCGTTGACCTCGGCCACCGCGGCCACGGCGCGGGTGACGCCGATGCCGTAGCTGCCCATCGTCACGACCTGTGTCTTGCCGTTGTGGTCGAGCACGGTGAGCCCCAGCGCCTTGGCGTACTTGCGGCCGAGCTGGAAGACGTGGCCGATCTCGATGCCGCGGGCGATCTGCATCGGGGCGCCGCAGCGCGGGCACGGATCGCCGCTCTCGATCTCGGCAGCCTCGATCGTGCCGTCGCCGGTGAAGTCGCGGCCCATCACCAGGTCGGCCACGTGGCGCCCCGGGAGATCGGCGCCGGTGATCCAGCGGGTGCCCTCGACGATGCGCGGGTCGAGCAGGTAGCGGATGCCGCTCGACCGTTCCAGGCCGAGCGCACCCGGGCCGATGTAGCCCTTGGCCAGCGACGGATGGGCGGCGAAGTCGGCCTCGTTGAACGGCGTCACCTCGGCCGGCGCAAGCTGGGCCTCGACCCGCTTCATGTCCACCTCACGGTCGCCGGGCACGCCGATCGCCAGCGGCTCGGTCGAGCCGTCGGTGTTCTTGAGCATCACCACGAGGTTCTTCAGCGTGTCCGCCGCGGTCCAGTCGCGGTCGGCCCGGCGCAGATCGGCACGGTCGTTGAACAGATCGACGAGGGTCTGGATCGTCGGGGTGTCCGGCGTTTCGTGAACCGTTGCCGCCGGCAGCGACGGGTCGTCGGCGGCCGTCGCCGTGGGCGGGCGGACCTGCACGGCTTCGGTGTTCGCCGCGTAGTCGCAGGCGGTGCAGCGCACGAACGTGTCCTCGCCGGCGGCCAACGGGGCGAGGAACTCCTCGGACTTCGATCCGCCCATCGCCCCGCTCATCGCCGACACGATCACGTACGGCAGCCCGAGGCGCTGGAAGATCCGCTCGTAGGTGTCGCGGTGGC
>CAZMHG010000615.1:0-1029 GCA_964565975.1 uncultured Ilumatobacteraceae bacterium
CTGCACCGCGGCCCACAGGTTGTCGATCGTCCCGATGGCCGTGGCGACGTCGCCCTGGGCCTGGATCACCTCGGACAGCTCGACGGTCGCCGCGGCCAGCCGGCCGACCAGGGCCGCCGGGGTGCCCGTGGGCAACGTCGTGGTGGTCGCCACGGCCTTCGGCGGCCGAGTCTCGGCCGTGTCGTACACGGTGGGCGCGCACCCGGCGAGCACCGTGAGACCGGCGAGGAGACCGGCAACCCCGGTGACGATCCGGGGTGGCTTCAACGGGTGACCAGGATGCGTTCGCTGGCGAACGCCCCGACGCCGACCGCCCGGCCGCTCAGCTCGACGGTGAGCGTGCCGTCGCCCGCCGCCGCGGTGATCGTTCCCCGGTGACCGGGCTGCAGCCCGCACTCCTCGAGGTACTCCAGCACACCCGGCTCGAACTCGAGGACCTCACGGATGCGGGTCACGGTGAACTGTTCGCCGACGGTCATCTCGCTCAGCGCCAGCAGGTCGGGTGCGGAGTACGTGGAGCCCGGGATCGGGTTGCCGTGCGGGCATGTCGTCGGGTTGCCGAGGACGCGGTCCATCGCCGACTCGACCTCGGGGCTCATCACGTGTTCCCACCGGCCGGCCTCGTGGTGGGCGCGGGCCCACGACAGGCCGAGGATGTCGGTCAGGAACCGCTCGGCGATGCGATGGCGGCGGACGACACGCGTGGCCAGGTCCACCCCGGCGGCGGTCAGCCGCAGACCCTTGGACGTGTCGACCAAGCCTTCGGCGTCGAGCCGCTTGACCATCTCGCTGACCGCCGGGCGGCTGACCTGCAACCGTTCAGCGATCCGCGCCTGGATCACGTCGACGTCGTCCTCCTGCAGCTCGAAGATGCACTCGCAGTACTCCTCGAACGCTGGATGGTGCTCTCCCGACACCGGCATGCCTCCAGACTACTGGCGCGCACCCCTCCCGTAACCTTGCCCGCATGGTTGCGTCGCACGCGCACCACCCGGTGCTCGACCTGTTCTCGCCGGCGGTGCGCGCCTG
>CAZMHG010000615.1:1039-2134 GCA_964565975.1 uncultured Ilumatobacteraceae bacterium
TTCGCCGCGTCGGTCCCCGAGCCCACACCGCCGCAGGTGCACGGCTGGCCGGCAATCGTCGGCGGGGCACACACGCTGGTCTGCGCTCCCACCGGCAGCGGCAAGACCCTCACGGCGTTCCTCACCTCGATCGACCGCCTGGTGACCAGCGAACCACCACCCCCGAACGCGGCCACGCGGGTGCTGTACATCTCGCCGCTGCGCGCCCTGGCGTTCGACGTGGAGAAGAACCTGCGCTCGCCGCTGCTCGGCGTCCAGCTGGCCGCCGAACGGCTGGGCATCCAGCTGCGTGCGCCCACCGTGGGCATGCGCACCGGCGACACGCCCAGCCGCGAACGCGCCGCGCTCATCCGCCGCCCGCCCGATCTGCTGATCACCACGCCGGAGAGCCTGTACCTCATGCTCACCTCGTCGGCGGCGTCCACGCTGGTCAACGTCGACACGGTAATCATCGACGAGATCCACGCGATGGCGACCACCAAGCGTGGCGCGCACCTGATGCTCTCGCTCGAACGGCTCGAAGAGATCACGGCCCGCCCGCCGCAGCGCATCGGGCTGTCCGCCACCCAGCGCCCGCTCGACGAGGTCGCCCACTTCCTCGGTGGTCACCTCGCTGCGGCCGACGGTTCGGCACCAGGTCCGCGCCGGCCGGTCACCATCGTCGACGCGGGCATCAGCAAACCCCTCCAGCTCAGCGTCGTCGTCCCGGTCGAGGACATGGGCGAGATCGGTCAGCCGGCAGCGGTCCGCAGCGGGCCGTCCGCCCAGCCCGCCGGCAGCGTGGCGCCTGCCGGCACGAGCACTGGCGGGTTCGCCCCGCCCCAGCGGACCAGCATCTGGTCCAGCATCACCCCGCAGATCCTCCAGCAGCTGCTCGCCCATCGCAGCACGATCGTGTTCAGCAACGGTCGGCGGGCGACCGAACGGCTGGCGAACCAGCTCAACGAGCTGGCCGAGGAGCTGGGGATCGAGGCCGGGTCCGCCGGCGAGCTGGTCCGCGCCCACCACGGGTCGCTGGCCCGCGAGCAGCGGATCGTGATCGAGGATCAGCTCAAGCGCGGTCAGCTGCGTGGCATCGTCGCCACCTCGTCGCTG
>CAZMHG010000616.1:0-2130 GCA_964565975.1 uncultured Ilumatobacteraceae bacterium
TCGCCGGCTGCCGGGTACAGATGTTCGTCGAACGTCCGTTCGTAGTGAACCATCGCCGTCGGCCGAATGTCAACCCCAGTCGAACATTTGTCCCGAACAGATGTTTGACCCCGGAGACGAACAGGCGTACGCTGCTGCCCATGGTCGAACAGCACCTCACCGCCCGCCAACGCGGCATCCTCGACGTCATCGAGGCCAGCATGCGCGAGCGCGGCTACCCGCCGAGCGTGCGCGAGATCGGCGAGGCCGTCGGTCTGACCTCGCCCTCCACGGTGCACAGCCACCTCAACTCGCTGATGCGCATGGGCTTCCTCAAGCGCGACGCCAGCAAGCCGCGCACGCTCGAAGTGCGCTTCGACCCCACGTCGGGGGCCGCGGTCGAGCGCCGTCCGGTGCGTCACGTTCCGCTGATCGGCGACGTCGCCGCCGGCACCGACGTGCTCGCCCAGGAGAACGTCGAGGAACTGCTGCCGCTCCCCCAGGACTTCACCGGCGACGGCGATCTGTTCATGCTGCGCGTGCGCGGCGAGTCGATGATCGAGGCCGGCATCTTCGACGGCGACTTCGTCGTCGCCCGTTCGCAGGACACCGCCGATGACGGCGATCTGGTCATCGCCGGCATCCCTGGCGAGGAAGCCACCGTCAAGTACTTCCGGCACTCCGGTCAGAACGTGACGCTGGTGCCGGCCAACCCCGCGTTCCAGCCGATGACCTTCCCGGATGATCTCGTCCAGATCTTCGGCAAGGTCGTCACCGTCATTCGCCGGCTGGAGCGCGCCGCGCTCAGCCGCTCCCCTGCGCCGGTGGCGGTGGCAGTCCACGTGCCGGTGGACCGGTTGGGGGTTGCCATGTCGCCGCGCCTGGCAGGTGCAGCGACATGCGTGCGCGCCGGGCTCGGCGTTTGCCGACACCGATCAGCGCCAGCCCGGTGATCGCCGAGGCCACGCCGATCCGCTCCCCGGCAACCTGGGCGACGGCTCGCACGTGTGCCGGGGCGTGATCGGCGCGACCGATCGCTAGCACGGTGTCGGCCGCTGCCCCCGTCGCCGTGATCCGAACCATGCCGGGTGTCGATGCGGCGAACTCGGCGATCGCCCGCCCGGCAAAACCGCCCGTCGAGTAGCCCTTGGCGACCGTCGCGCCGACGTGCAGCGCGGACCCGTCGGCTGGCGTCACCGTCACCGTCACCGGAGCACCAACGGACGTCTCCTGGTGGCGGATCACACCAGGGGCGACCGGGCACGAGCCGTCGACCTCGGCCACCCGGCTGACCGTCTCCAGGTACACGACGTACTGCTTCGCCGCGGTCAACCCGACGGCCAGCGCGCACGGCGCCGGACCGCGGGCCAGTCCGGCCACCGCGTCGCGCTCGCGCTCGACGCCCAACCGCCACAAGCCAGCAGCGCTGACCACCGCGGCGATCAACATCACGACGCCGGCGACGACGAGCCGGTCGCCTCGCGACGAAGACGTCACGCCACCCCGAGCCGGCGAGCGACGAGCTCGATCCGATCCTCCGGCTGGACGACGGCGACACGCACCCGGTCCGCCCCGCCCGCCCCGTAGAACTCGCCGGGGCTGACGATCGCGCCGCCCTCTGCGGCAAGTCGCCCGGCGAACGCCCAGGCGTCCTCGGCCGCGAACCACAGGTAGAAGCCACCCTCGGGAAGTTCGATCGGGACGCCCGACCACTGGGTGAGGATCGATGCCATGCGCGCGAGACGCCTGCGGTAGCGGTTCCGCTGCTCGTCGACGTGTGCATCGTCGTCGAGCGCGACCACTGCGGCCGCCTGTGCCGGCCCGGGCACCATCAGTCCGGCGTGCTTGCGCACCTCCTGGAGGTAGTGCACCAGGTCGGCATCGCCGGCGTAGAAGCCGACCCGCAGGCCGGCCAGGTTGGAGCGCTTCGACAGCGAGTGCACGGCCAGCACCCCAGCGGTGCCGTCCTGCAGCACCGTTCGTGGCGGCCCGTCCCACGTGAACTCCACGTAGCACTCGTCGCTCAGCACGGGCACGTCATGCGCCCTACCCCACGCCGCGGCAGCGTTCAGATCCGACAGCGCCCCGGTCGGGTTCGACGGGCTGTTGACCCACAACAACACCGCCCGCGCCGCGTCGGCCGGGTCGATC
>CAZMHG010000617.1:0-2103 GCA_964565975.1 uncultured Ilumatobacteraceae bacterium
CACCGCCACGGCCGGGGCCATCGCTTGGGTGATGCTGCCGGTGCGCGCCGTCCAGAACCCGAGCGTGCCGACGGCGAGGACCATCACGATCGGCACGAACACCCCCGCCACGCGGTCGGCCAGACGCTGGACCGGGGCCTTGCCGCTCTGGGCCTGCTCGACGAGCTTGGCCATCTGCGCCAGTGCCGTGTCGGCACCGACCCGCGTGGCGCGCACGACCAGCCGCCCGTAGGTGTTCATCGTCGCACCGGTGACGGCGTCACCCGTGACGACCTCGACGGGCACGCTCTCGCCGCTGAGCATCGCCCGGTCGACGGCAGACGCCCCGTCGGTGACGACGCCGTCGGTGGCGATCCGCTCGCCTGGGCGGACCACGAACTGTTGGCCGACGTGCAACTGGTCGATCGGCACGGCATGTTCGGTGCCGTCGGCGCCGAGGACGGTGGCCTGCTTGGCCCCCATGGACAGCAGCGCACGCAACGCCCCGCCGGCGCGGCGCTTCGCCCTGGCCTCGAAGTAGCGCCCGGCCAGGATCAGCGCGACGGTGGTCGACGCGACTTCGAAGTACAGGTGGTGGCTGTCGCCGCGGGTCGGGACCACGGACATCGCCATCTTCATCCCGGTGTCGCCGGCGCTGGTGAACACCAGCGCGTAGGTGCTCCACAGGTACGCCGCGATCACCCCGACCGAGACGAGCGTGTCCATCGATGCCTCGGCCTGCTGGGCATTGCGCCATGCGGCGTGGTGGAACGGCCACGCGCACCACGTGGCGACGGGCGTGGCGAGCACCCACGCCACCCATTGCCACCCGCCGAACTGGAGCGCCGGGATCATCGAGACCAGCAGCACCGGCAGGCCGAACCCCGCGGCGACGAGCAACCGGCGCCGGAGACCCGCTAGTCGGCGTGTCGCCGGATCGTCGGCGTCGTCACGATCGGTGATCGGCCGGGGCACCGATGCGTCGTACCCGATCGAGCGGACCGTCGCGATCAACCGATCGACGTCGATCGAGCCGGGCGCGACGTCGATCGCGGCGCGTTCGGTGGCGTAGTTGACCGTGGCGGTGACCCCGTCGAGCCGGTTCAGCTTCTTCTCGATCCGGCTCGCGCAGGCCGCGCAGGTCATCCCGACGAGGTCGAGATCGACGTGTTCAAGCCCCTCGATCGACAGGGGTGGCGTCGTGGTGTTCACAAGCGGACCACCATCGGAACCGTGGCGACCTGCCCCGCGTACCCGAACTGGAGGAACAGGCGGAACGTGCCCGACCCGAGCGGCGAGAGATCGAAGGTGAAGTGGTCGCTGCCTCCCGAGGTCGGGTGCAGGTGGGTGAAGGCGTTGTCGGACACGCGAAAGGCGAGCAGGTGTGCGGGCGAGCCGAGGAACGGCTCGGTGTGGCGCGGCGCGGCGACCATGAACATCGAGCCGTCGCGGGTGACTCGGATGTCGTCGCCCGCCACGGACACCGTGGCGACATCGCTCGCCGCCGGTAGGGCCGTTCTCACGAACGGGCGGTCCGCCCCGACCGGGATCGAAACAGAGACCATCGCCCCCGTCATGCCCACAGGCTCACCTTCGGCGTGGACCTCCCACGGGCCGGCGTCGGGCAGGTCGACCGCGAACGAGCCGTCGGCGGCGGGCGCCGGATGGGTATGGATCATCGTCGACAGGTCGGGCCGAACGGCGATCAGGTGGATCAGTGCCTGGTGCTGGACGGTGAACCGGGTCACCGCCTCGCCCTGCGGATCGCGGATCGTGAACCGACCGTCGGCCTCGGGCGACAGCTGATAGCCCATCGCCATCACGTGAGTGTGCGAGTGGCCGGGCAGCTTCTCGCCGAACGCGTACGCCGAGCCGAAGGTGCCGGCGAGCACCAACCCGAACGCGGCGTAGCGGCGACCGAGCTCACCCATGCCGGCTGATCACCCCGTCCTACTCGGCGACCTCGAACCCGGCTTCGTCGATCGCCGCGACGATGTTGCGGCGATCCAGGTCCGCGCCATGCACGGTCACGAGCTTGGTCGTCAGGTCGACGTCCACACCGGTGACGCCGCCGACCTTGCCGACCTCACCCTTGACCGCTGCTTCGCAGTGTCCGCAGGTCAT
>CAZMHG010000618.1:0-2101 GCA_964565975.1 uncultured Ilumatobacteraceae bacterium
CACCTCGGTGCGCTGGCGGTAGCTGTCGATCGCCAACTGGTACTTGGCGCGCTCGACGCCTTGCAGAAACCACAGCCGGGCCCCGATCAGCCCGAGCAGGACCAGCGAGACCGTCGCCAGCAATCCGAACCGGGCGGTCCGTCTGTCGATCGCCATCCGTCTATTCTGCCCGTCCGCGGCGGCCGCCGGGCGTCACGGCGGGTGCGAGCCGTCCGGCTGCTGCGCACGGGGCGCTCACTCGGCCATCGCCTTCCATTGCGGCTTGCGGAACACGGTCGCCCAGCGCGCCACCGGGAGCAGTGCCGCGCCCAGCGGCACGCAGCCGATCACCACGATCGGCACGACCTTGAACAGCTCCACGCCGATCCACGAGCTCTGGCCCGTGAGCACCATCACCGACGGCACGGCCAACTCGCCGACGACCGCGCCGACGGCGACGAACCCGGCGGTCATCCACCAGCGGGGCACCTCGGTGAGCACCGGAAGGTAGCCGGCGACGAACCCGGCCAGCCCGTAGGCCAGCGCGGTCTGCCCCAGCGGATAGCCGACGGACAGGTCGTACATCGCGCCGAGCACGAAGCCGGCCAGCGTGCCCTTTCCGGAACCGCAGGCAGCGCCGGCTGCGGCGACCAATGCCAGCAGGATCTGCAGGCGGACGTCGAACACCGGGTGGTTGGCCAGCACCGCGTTCTGCACGCCGAGCAGCACCAGCCCAACGGCCACCAGGCGCGGCACGGGACCGCGGAGCAGGGCGACCACGGGGTCAGCTCCCGAGCGTGCTCTGCTGGGGCACGTACAACAGGACGGCGACGTAGGTCAGCTGGTCGAGGTTCGCGTTCGGGCGGACCTCGACGACGGCATCGCCACCCGCCGAGTCGAGCGAGACCTTGCTGACGACGCCGATCGGCAGTCCCGCCGGGGCGATGGACACGCTGCCCCCTGCGGTCTTGACCACTGCTCCGGCGCGCACGCTGCGTGACGTCGCCCCGAGGTCCAAGAACAACAAGCGCAGCGGTTCGCCGGCGGTCTGCCCGGTCAGCGTGCCGGTCTCGCGCACGGTCGGGATCGCCTTGGTGGTCGGGGTCGGCGACGGCTTGGGGACCGGGAAGGCCGCGGCCCGGGTCGTGGTGGTCGCCCGGCGCGACGTGGTGGTCACCCGGCGCGACGTGGGTGTCGCTGCGGCCTTGACCGTGGTCGTGGAGATGCCCGGCTTGCGGGTCGTGGTGGTCGTCCGGTTCGTCTTGGCGGGGACGGCGGCCCGGCTCGGTGCCGGACCCTGGAGGACCTCGGCCTGGATGTTGAAGTCCGGGTCGGTGATCAACAGGACCACGCTGGAGCTGTCGTACACGTGCAGGATTCGCCCGACGAGCCCGGCGCCGTCGACCACGGGCATGCCGACGCGGATGCCGCTGCCCGCGCCGACGCCGATCTCGATCGTGTTCTGGAAGTTGCTCGGCGCTTCGCCGATGACCCGGGTGGTGACGTACTTCGACGACCCGATCGTGGCCATCCGAGCGACCTTCTTCAGCTGCAGGGTCTCGAAGTAGGCGGCGATCTGCTCGACTTCGGCGCCGGCCTGCGCCGCCAGGCGATCGCGCAGCTGGATGTTCTCCCGCTCGATCTCGGGCGCATGGACGATGCCGTACCAGGCGCGCTCGAGTGGCCGGGCAACGACGCCCGCGGCGACCTCGAAGGGATGAACGGCGACGGCGAGGGCGCGGCGCGCCGCGCTGATCACCGTGTTGTCGTGCCGATCCAGACTGATCATGAACAGGCACGTCACGGCGAGCAGCAGACCGATCCGCCGGCGGCTGAGCGATGCGAACATCGAGGACGCGCCGGGCTAGTCGTCGCCGCCCAGCGACATCAGCCCCCGCATCGCGTCGATGTTCTCCAGCGCCCGGCCGGACCCGATGACCACGCTGAGCAACGGCTCCGGCGCGATGTTGATCGGCATGTCCGTCTCGTGCGCCAGACGCCTGGCCAGGCCGGCGAGCAGTGCGCCACCGCCGGTGATCATGATGCCCTGCTCCATGATGTCGGCGGCCAGCTCGGGCGGCGTCTTGTCCAAGGTGGTCTTGACGCTGTCGACGATTGCGGC
>CAZMHG010000619.1:0-2099 GCA_964565975.1 uncultured Ilumatobacteraceae bacterium
CCGTGCTGTACATGCCCGCGGCCAACGAGCGGGCGCTGGAGAAGGCCAAGTCGCTACCCGCCGACGCGATCATCTTCGACCTCGAAGACGCCGTCGCCCCCGACGCCAAGGACGCGGCGCGGTCCAACGCGGTTGCCGCCGCGTCGAGCGGCGAGTACGGCGGGCGCGAGCTGACGATCCGCTGCAACGGGCTGGACACGCCGTGGGGGGCGGCCGACATCGCCGCCGCGGCAGGATCGGCAGCCGCGGCCGTCGTGATCCCCAAGGTCGGCTCGGTCGCCGACCTGGACCACGTCGCCACGGCGCTGGACCGCGCCGGCGCACCGGCGACGATGACGATCTGGGCGATGATCGAGACGCCCACCGCGGTCCTCGACGTGCGCACCATCGCCGCGCATCCACGGGTGGCGGTGCTGGTGATGGGCCCCAACGACCTGGCCCGCGAGCTGTTCGCCACGCTCGGCGCGCCTGGCCGCCATCCGCTCGTGCCGCACCTGGCGACCGCCCTGCTCGCCGCGCGCGAGGCCGGCCGGTCGATCCTCGACGGCGTGTTCAACGACGTCAAGGACGCCGACGGGTTCCGCGCCGAGTGCCGCCAGGGCGCGCAGATGGGTTTCGACGGCAAGACGTTGATCCACCCGTCGCAGGTCGAGATCGCCAACGAGGTGTGGTCGCCGAGCGGGGCCGAGATCGAGCACGCCCGGCGTGTGATCGAGGTGTTCAACGAGGGCATCGCCGAGGGCAAGGGCGTGATCACGCTCGACGGCAAGATGATCGAGAACCTGCATGTCGCCCAGGCCGAGCGCACGCTGGCGATCGCCGCGGCGATCGACGCGCTCGCCTAACCGACGCCGCGCCACTGCATGCGCACGTCGGGGCACCGTTCCATGTTCGCCGCGCCGTCGGTCGCCTCGACCTCGGCGAAGCCGTGCCGGGCATAGAAGCGCCGCGCCGGACCGTTGACCTGGAAGACCCACAGCTGGATGCCGTGCGGCAGGTGCTGCTTGGCGACCTCGACGCAGCGGTCCCCCAGGCCCCGACCGATCCACGACGGGTCGAGATAGAGCAGATCGATCCAACCGGACTCGCCCGGCCCCTCGCCGGGTCCGGCGTCTCGCCGGAGTGTCATCAGCCCGCACGTCACGCCGTCCAGGTCGGCGACCCAGGTCTCGTCGTCGCCGCCGAGGACGTCGTCGGCCATCCACCGGCGAAGCTCGGCCGGATCGTCGACGGTCGGCACCGCCGGCAACCCGAACCGGCGCGACCGCCGGAACACATGGGCGCACTGAACGGCGTCGGCGGCCGTTGCCCGGCGCAGGATCGGCCGGCCGGGCTGTGTTGCCCGGAGCACGCCCTCCAGTCCGGCCTCGGCGATCCCGATCGCCTCGGCCCAGGTGAACCAGCGCACGTCCTGGCTCTCGCCCGCAGGCGGCGTAGGCCGGATGTGCGGCGCGTGGACGAGGTAGCGCAGGTCCAGGTGCGTGTGACCGCGCGGTCCGGGATGCACGTCGACGTGGACCAGATCCTCCGAGGTAGCGGTGCACGCCAGGCCCGTCTCTTCGCGCGCTTCGCGCACCGCAGCGTCGCTCGGCGACTCCCCTTCGTCGACGTGACCTCCGGGTTGCAGCCACAGCCCCAAACGCTTGTGCCGGTGGAGCAGGACGCGGGTGCCTGCCGCGGTGGTGACGATCGCCGAGGCCGTCACATGTACCGGTCCGGCGGCCTCGGAGAACGGCTCGGCCAACTGGTCGACGTGGGCCACGAACGCGCCGATCGAGGCACGCTCGCGGTCGTCGACGGGGTGACGGGCGAGCACCGCAGCGCGCACGGCAGCGGCGTGCCCGGCGGCGTCGCTGCCCTCTGAACCTTGCATTCGCTGGTGCCCCACGGTCCTCTCGCCTCGCCGCACGGGAGTGTACGGCGGTCGTGCGCGGGCCTGCCGCGCCGTCGTCGCCGGAGATGTTGTGCGGTTACAAACATCGGTCTGTACGGCTCAAACTGGAACGAATACGATGACCGCATGTCCGTGCTCGAAACCCACCCCGCCGACGCCTACGCCAACGACCGCAAGCACGTCTTCCACTCGTGGAGCGTGCAGG
>CAZMHG010000620.1:0-2095 GCA_964565975.1 uncultured Ilumatobacteraceae bacterium
GAAGATGGTCGGCATCCGCCTCGCCGACGCGAGCAGCGGGCTGCCCGTCGGCGGCGGGCGTGCGTTCGGCTGGTGGATCGCCCACATCGTGTCCGGCTTCGCGCTCTACCTCGGCTACTTCTGGATGCTGTGGGACCCGCGCCGGCAGTGCTGGCACGACAAGATCGCCAACACCGTCGTACTCAGAGCCTGAGGTCCGACCGGTAGCGTTCGGGGCGATGAGCCCCAACGCATCCGATGGCCAATCCTGGGCGGGCGGCGGTCCGGCACCCTCGCCACAAGCCGGTGGCCCCACCCCGACGCCCGGCGACGCGCTGCCCACCCCGGGTGGCAACCCGCTGCCGCCTCCACCCCCGCCCGGCGGCGGGTCGTGGAGCACCGGTGGAATGCCGTCCTACCCGGCGCCCACCGCCGTCACCGGGCAGCGCCCAGCCAGCTTCGGTCAGCGCCTAGTGGCCCTGGTCATCGACAGCATCATCGTCGGTGTCCTGACCCTGCCGCTGATGTGGTCGGCGATCACCGACCAGGTGAACGGCTCGGCCAGTTCCTACCTCGGTGACGCCAGTTCCGGCCAGTTCTGGGGCTACCTCGTGGTCTCCACGCTCGTCACCGCGTTCTGCATCGGCCGGAACTGGTCGCCGGGAATGCGGTCGATGGGCATCGGTGTCGTCGACCAGAGCACCGGCCAACCGATCGGGTTCGGCCGCGCGCTCGTCCGCGGGATCGTCAGCATCGCCTCGGGGCGTGTCCTGTTGCTCGGCTACCTGTGGATGCTGTGGGATCCCAAGAAGCAGACCTGGCACGACAAGGTGGCCCGCTCGGTCGTCGTCCAGCAGCGCTGATGCTCGAACCGTCACTGGTTCGCGCCGCGTTCGGCCAGGTGGCCGACATGGTGCTGGACACCGTCGCCGCCGTCCCGGAGGACATGTGGGAGCGGTCGAGCGGCTGCGGGACGTGGACCGTACGCGAGCTCACCGCGCACACCCTCCGCTCGTTGACCTTGCCCGTCACCTACCTCGCTGCACCGAAGACCACGGATCGTCTGCTGGCCGACGCCGGCGACTTCTACGCGTCGGCGTTCTCGGATCCCGACGTCCACGAGGGCGTCGCACGGCGCGGCCGCGAGAGCGGTGCCCACCTCGCCGATCCGCTCGGCCAGGCGCAGGCGATGGCCCAGCAATGCCTCGCCGCCGTCGCCTCGGCAGCCGACGACGACCCGGTGAACACCCCGTTCGGTCAGATCACGCTGCTCGAGTACCTGGTCACTCGCGTCGTCGAGCTTGCCGTGCACAACGTCGACCTGCAGCGGGCGATCGGCCGGCCGCCCGAGATTCGCCCGGCCGCGGCCGAAGTCGCCCTGGCGACGCTCACGGCGATGTCTCCGGCCACCGTCGTGATCCTCGCCCTGACCGGCCGCGGTGCGCTGCCCGAAGGGTTCAACGTCCTCGCGTGACCGACACCCCACCCTTGGCCGGGCTGCGGGTCCTTGACCTGGCGACGGTCGTCGCCGGACCGAACTGCGCGCGGTACCTGGCCGACTTCGGGGCGACGTGCATCAAGGTCGAACGCCCGGTCACCGGCGACAGCCTGCGGAACATGGCCTGGCGCGACCCGGCCGACGGTGAAGGCCTGTGGTGGAAGCTGGCGAACCGCAACAAGTGGGCAGTCGTCCTCGACCTGAAGGACGACGCCGATCGCGACGTGTTGCTGGACCTCGCCTCGCAGGCCGACGTGCTGGTCGAGAACTTCCGCCCGGGCACGCTGGAGCGCCTCGGCCTGGGGCCGGACGTGCTGCTCGCCCGCCAACCCCGGCTGGTGGTGACGCGGATCACCGGATTCGGCCAGACCGGGCCGTACCGGCACCGACCGGGGTTCGCCACGATCGCCGAGGCGATGAGCGGGTTGGTGGCGATCAGCGGTGAGCCCGAGGGCCAGCCGCTGCTGCCCCCGCTTGCCCTGACTGACGAGATCACCGGGCTCGCCGGAGCGTTCGCCACGATGGTCGCGGTGCACTCTGGGCGCGGCCAGGTGGTGGACGTGGCGCTGATCGAGTCGCTGCTCCAGATGATGAGCCCGCTGGTCTCGCTGTACGCGG
>CAZMHG010000621.1:0-2090 GCA_964565975.1 uncultured Ilumatobacteraceae bacterium
GGCGCTCTTGAGTTGCTGGATGGCCTGCTGGACGGCGATGCCGCGCACGTCGGGCAGGCTGAAGCTGGACGGCGTCGCCCGGCGGGACAGCTCGCGGTACAGGAACACGCCGCCCACGCCGAGGCCGGCGAGGAGCAGCGCCGCGATCGTGCCCCACAGCCCGACCCGGCGCCGGCGTGGTGCGCCAGCGGCGATCGACGGCTCGTACAACCGCGTCCGGTTCATCGCCACCGTCGGCGCGGCGGCGGTGCCGTTCGACGAGCCGGGCGATCCGCCGGGCAGTGGCGTGGTCGGGGCGTTGCGGCCCTGGCCGGCGATCGGCAGCGTGCCGGTCGCGCCCGACGCGGCGAGGGCCACGCCGAGTGCCTGCACCGGCTCGCGCCGGCGGAACCGGGCCAGGTCGTCGCGCAGCGCGTCGGCCGAGGCGTAGCGCACGTCGGGCCGCTTTGCCAGGAGGCGGGCGACGATCGCCTCGAACGCCTTGGGGATGTCGGCGACGATCTGGTTCAGCGGCTGGGGCGCCTCGTGGACCTGCTTGTAGGCCACCGAGACCGGATTGGTGCCGCTGAACGGCGGATGGCCGGCGACCAGCTCGTACAGCACGATGCTGAGCGGCTGGGGCTGCTCGTGCACCTGCTTGTAGGCGATGCTCACGGGGTTCTCGCCGGCGAAGGGCGGCCGGCCGGCGACCATCTCGTAGAGCACGATGCCCAGCGAGTACAGGTCGCTGCGCGGGTCCGGCTGGGCACCCTGGGCCTGCTCGGGCGAGAAGTACGTCGCCGTGCCCATCACCGAACCGGCTTGGGTGAGGCCGTGCTCGACCGGCGCGTTGAGCGCGCGGGCGATGCCGAAGTCGGCGACCTTCACCTGCCCGCCGTTGCCGATCAGGATGTTGGCTGGCTTGATGTCGCGGTGGACGACGCCGTTGCGATGGGCGAAGGACAGCGCTGCGGCGACCTCGCTGGCGATCTCCGCCGCCTGGCGGGCCGACAGTGGCCCGCGGCTGCGCAGCATGTCGGCCAGGGTGCGGCCCTCGACGTACTCCATCGCCATGAAGTAGGTGTCGTGGTACGTACCCCAGTCGTACACGCCGACGATGTTGGGGTGGTTGAGGTTCGCTGCGGCCTGCGCCTCGCGGCGGAAGCGCTCGACGAAGTTCGGGTCGGTGGCGAACTCGGGGAACAGTGCCTTGATCGCCACGGGACGGTTGAGCAGCAGGTCGCGAGCGAGGAAGACGTCGGCCATGCCCCCACGGCCGAGGCGCGCGGTGATCTCGTACCGGTCGTTGAGGACCGTGCGTGGTGGTGACTCGTTGCTCACAGGGACCCGTCGAGGCTATCCATCGCGCCGGTCATGTGTTGGCCAGGAGGTAGTCGAGGAGCGCCTTGGCGACCGGCCCGCAGATCGTGCCGCCGGTGGACGCCGAGATCGCATCGTTCGGCCCGCCCTTGATCATCACCTGCACCGTGTACCTCGGTGCCTCGACCGGGGCGAAGCCGACGATCCACACGTTCGAGCGCTCCGGGCCAGAGTCGGTGAGCTGGGCGGTGCCGGTCTTCGCCGCGGCCTGGACGCCGTTGGCCAGCTTCATCTTCTTGCCGGTGCCCTGGTTGACGACGCCGATCATCAGCGTGGTCAACGTCTGGGCGACGCTCGGGTTGATCGGTCGCTTCCAGATGCGCGGCCGGGTCTGCGACAGCACCGTGCCGTCGTGCGCGATCGTCCCGGCGACGGTGTACGGCGCCATCATGTCGCCGTCGTTGGCCACCGTGGAGGCGATCATCGCCATGTGCATCGGCACCATCACGTCGTTGCCCTGCCCGAACCCGCCGATCGCCAACAAGGGGAGCGCCCGGTTCAATGAGGCCACGCTGCCGCTCCAGAACTGGCTGGCCGCCGGCGACGGGAGGTCGTACGGGATCCGCTCGCCGATGCCCCATTGTTTGGTGCCGTCGACCATGCCCTGCGCGCCGACGGTCAGCGCCGTGCGGGCGAAGGGGAGGTTGCAGCTGCGGTAGAACACCTCGGCCATCGTCCCGCCGCACCAGCGGGTGTTGTAGTTGTGGATCGGGTTCTGGGTCAGCGGCGGC
>CAZMHG010000622.1:0-2087 GCA_964565975.1 uncultured Ilumatobacteraceae bacterium
AGCCTGCTGCGCATCCTGGCCGGCGAGACGGCGGCGTCGCTCGGCGACTTCCGCTTCGGTCATCAGGTGGCCGTCGGCTACTACGCGCAGGAGCACGACAACCTGCGTGTCGCCGACACGCTGCTCGACAACATCCGCGCCGAGGTGCCCAACGGGATCGTGCTTACCGAGACCCAACTGCGCGGCCTGCTCGGGATGATGGGCCTGAGCGGTGAGAAGGTCTACCAGCCCGCCGGCACGCTGTCCGGCGGGGAGAAGACGAAGCTCTCGCTGGCGATGCTGATGGTCGGCCGAAACAACCTGCTGTTGCTCGACGAACCGACGAACAACCTCGACCCGCCGAGCCGCCAGGCCGTCGCCGAGGCGTTGACCTCGTGGCCGGGGTCGATCATCTTCGTCAGCCACGACACCGAGTTCGTCGAACAGCTCCAACCCACCAAGGTGCTGCTGATGCCCGACGGGCAGGTCGACTACTTCAGCCCGGACTGGCTCGATCTGGTCTCGCTCTCCTGAGGCCGCGTGGCACGAGATACGGTCCGTGGCATGTGGATCGGCACGATGAGCAACGCAGTCAACGACGGCACGATCGATCAGGTCGTGGCCGAGGCCCGGGCCGCGGCCGACATCGGAGCGCACACGTTCTGGGCCCCGCAGATCTTCGGCCACGACACGATGAGCGTGCTGTCGATCGTCGGGCGCGAGGTGCCCGGCATCGAGCTGGGGACCGCGGTGGCGCCGACGTTCCCGCGGCATCCGATGATGATGGCCCAGCAGGCGCTCACGGTGCAGCAGGCCACGGGCGGGCACTTCGTGCTCGGCATCGGGCTGTCGCACCAGGTCGTGGTCGAGCACATGTGGGGCGTGTCGTTCGACAAGCCGGTGCGGCACATGCGCGAGTACCTCGAGGTGCTGATGCCGCTGCTCGCCGGCCAGGGGGTCCAGCATCAAGGCGAGGTGTTCCGCGTCGCCGGTGCGCTGAGCGTGTCGGGGATCCCGCGCCCCACGGTGCTGGTCGCCGCGCTCGGCGCGCAGATGCTGCGTGTCGCCGGCACGCTGGCGGACGGAACGTCCACGTGGTGCGTCGGCCCGAGGACACTCGCCGATCACATCGTGCCGACCCTTCGGCAGGCCGCTGCCGATGCAGGGCGCCCGGCACCGCGCGTCGTGTGCGCCCTGCCCGTGTCGGTCACCGACGACGTCGACGCGTCACGCCGGCGCGCCGCCGCGGCGTTCGCGATCTACGACACGCTGCCGAGCTACAAGACGATGATGAACCGCGAAGGTGTGGCCGGGCCCGGCGACCTGGCGATCTGCGGGTCGGAGGACGAGGTTCGCGGCCAGCTCGAGCACCTTGCCGTGATCGGCGTGACCGACTTCAGCGCCGGTGTCTACGCCACCGATCCCGAGGAACGGGCGCGCACGCTGGCCGTGCTCAAGGCCTGGGGCCGCTGACCCCGACGCCGGCGCGGCTGCCCGCGCCGGCTCGGCTGGCCGCGGCTCAGTGCACCCGCACCGGGATCCCACCGGTCGGGTAGGGGCGGTTGACCTCTTGGAAGAAGTCGTTGCCCTTGTCGTCGACGACGATGAACGCCGGGAAGTTCTCGACCTCGATCCGCCACACCGCTTCCATGCCCAACTCGGGCATCTCCAGCACCTCGACCTTGGTGATGCAGTCCTGGGCCAGGCGGGCCGCCGGCCCACCGATCGACCCGAGGTAGAACCCGCCGTGCGCGGCGCAGGCATCGGTGACCGCCTTCGACCTGTTGCCCTTGGCGAGCATCACGTAGCTACCGCCTGCCGCCTGGAACTGGTCGACGTAGCTGTCCATCCGTCCTGCCGTCGTCGGCCCGAACGACCCCGACGCCATGCCCGCCGGCGTCTTGGCCGGTCCGGCGTAGTACACGCAGTAGTCCCGCAGGTACTGGGGCATCGGCTCGCCGGCGTCGATCCGCTCTTTGATCTTGGCGTGGGCGATGTCTCGGGCGACGACCATCGGTCCGGTCAGCATCACGCGGGTCTTCACCGGGTACTTGGTCAGCTCGGCGCGGATCTCGTCCATCGGGCGGTTGAGGTCGATGTGCACGACG
>CAZMHG010000623.1:0-2085 GCA_964565975.1 uncultured Ilumatobacteraceae bacterium
GCCGCGGTAGCTCGCGAGGTAGGTCACCGCGTCGCGTCCGAAGCGCGTGCGCACCCGGTCCATCGCCAGGTCGACGGACCATCGGTCGGCACCGGCACGTGAACCGGCCCGCTGCGGGACGCTCGTGTGGTGATCGTCGACGGGCAGCTCGAGCTGGAGCGCAGCCTGGCGAACCAGGTTGGAGACGGACACGCCGAGCAGTGAGATCTCGCACACGCCGACCTGGCTGCCGAGGGCCTGGCGGACCATGTCGACGGCCACCTCGGTGAGGGTCAGGGTGGCCGCCAGCGGCGTGGGCATCGTGCGGGCGCGGGTGATCGCGCCCATGCCGGCGTAGCGGATGCGCACGGTCAGCGTTCGCCCGGCGAGCGACGCGGCGCGCATCCGCCGGGTGACCCGGTCGACGAGGTGGGCGAGCGTGCTACGGATCAGCTCCGGCGTGGCCACCCGCCTGCCGAACGCCGATTGCGCACCGACCGAGCGCGCACGCGCGGTGGCCCGCACCCGCCGGACGTCGTCGTTGTTCGCCCGGGCGTGCAGCGTTGCCCCGTTGACCCGGCCGAACAGATGGCGGACCTGGCCGGGATCCGACTGGGCGAGCTGACCGATGGTGGTGATGCCCCGGCCGAGCAGCTTGGCCTCGGTCACCGGACCGACCCCCCAGACCAGCGCGACGGGCAGCGGGGCGAGGAACTGCTCCTCGCCGCCGGCGGGGACGACCACCAGGCCGTCCGGCTTGGCGACCTGCGAGGCCACCTTGGCCAGATGCTTGGTCGTCGCCGCCCCGACCGACAGTGGCAGCCCGATCTCGTCACGAACACGTGAGCGCAGCTCGACGGCAATCCGGTGGGGCGAGCCGAGCAGGCGCGACGCGCCGCCGACGTCGAGGAACGCCTCGTCGATCGAGATCTGCTCGACGAGCGGGGTGACGTCGTGGAAGGCCGCCATGACCAGCGAGCTGAGGCGTGTGTACTCGCTGAAGTGACCGCCGACGAACAGCAGTCCGGGGCAGCGGCGCAGCGCGTCGCGCCCACCCATCCCGGCGCGCACACCGAACGCGCGAGCCTCGTACGAGGCGGCAAGCACGACGCCGCCACCGACGGCGATCGGCCGGCCCCGAAGCGAGGGATCGAGCAGCTGTTCGACCGAGGCGTAGAACGCGTCGAGGTCGGCGTGAAGGATCGACGGCACCGTGCGCACGTCCGGACTGTACCGAACGGGTGTTCGATAGTTTCGTTCGGTAGCCTGCTGGCTCGTGTTCGCCCTGCTCGCCCTGGCCTCGTCGGCATCGTGGGGAGCGGCCGACTTCCTCGGCGGCCTGGCCAGCAAGCGGCGCCCGGCAGTGGCCGTGGTCGCGTGGACGCACGTGCTCGCGCTCGTCGGCCTCACGGTCATCATCGTCATCCGCTGGGATGCCGCGGGATGGCACGGCTGGCCGTTGCCGGCGGCGGCCGCCGGCCTGCTCGGTGCCGCCGGGCTCGTCTGCTTCTACACCGCGCTGTCGATCGGCACGATGGGTGTCGTCGCGCCGATCGCCGCGCTCGGCGTCCTCGTGCCGGTGATGATCGGCGTGGCCCGCGGCGAATCGCCCAGCGCATGGACGTGGATCGGGATGCTCGTGGCGATCGTCGGGGTGACCTTTGCCGCCGGCCCCGAACTGAGCGGTGACGTCTCGCCGCGGCCGGTCGTCCTCGCCGCCCTCGCCGCGCTGTTCTTCGGATCAGCGCTGTGGTTCATCCACGACGGCTCGGTGCACTCCACGCTGATGACCCTATGGGGGATGCGCCTGACCTCGACGGTCGTCTTCGCCGGCCTGGCGATCGCCCGCCGCAGCGTCGGCGGGGTGCGACCGGCCGACCTGCCGATCCTGCTGGCGACGTCGCTCGGCGACGTGGTGGCCAACGGGCTGTTCGGTGTCGCCACGACGCGTGGTCAGGTGAGCGTGGCCAGCGTGCTCGGCTCGCTGTACCCGATCGTGACCATCGTGCTGGCCCGTGTGGTGCTGCACGAACGGCTGCGCAACATCCAACGCGCCGGCGTTGCCTTGTCGATGGCCGGAGCCGCGCTGATCGCCGGGCTGACGTC
>CAZMHG010000624.1:0-2085 GCA_964565975.1 uncultured Ilumatobacteraceae bacterium
TACCCGCAGGATCAACTCGTCGGCCTGTCGGTCGAGCAACTGGTCCCGATCAGCGCCCGGCACCGCCACGTCTCGCTGCGCGAGGGCGCCGTGTCCGAGCACATCGAGCGGCCGATGGCGACGGCGATGACCCTCGCGGTGTCCAGGGCCGACGGCGACCTGCTCCCCGTGGAGATCTCGCTCTCGCCGATCCACGACGGCACCAATCGCTACGTGGCGATCATGCGTGACGTGCACGAACGGGTGCGGCTGAAGGACCGCCTCGACCTCTCCGAAGAGGTCCTGATCCTCGCCCAAGAGCGCGAACGGATCGCGCGCGACCTGCACGACACCGTGCTACAGCGGCTGTTCGGCCTGGGACTCGAACTGCAGGCCGCCGGCATGCGCGCCGACCCCCCGATGGACGAGCGCCTCAGCGCGGCCGTCGACGAGATCGATCTGGTCATCCGCGAGGTCCGCACCGCCGTGTTCACCCTCGGCTCGGCCCACCGCGAGGGATCGTTCGGACAAGAGCTGGGCATCCTCATCGCCCAGTCGTCGCGCCTGCTCGGCTTCACCCCGCACCTGCGCGTCGACGGGCCCGTCGAGGCCGTGATCACGCCCGAGGTCCGCGCCGAACTGGTCGCCATCATTCGGGAGGCGCTGAGCAACGTCGCCCGCCACAGCGCGGCGACCGAGGCGCACGTCGAGGTCCGCGCCGGCGAGTGGATCACGGCGCTGGTCACCGACAACGGCCGCGGCCTGGTCGACCCGGACAAGGTGCTGCGCGGCAACGGTCTGCGCAACCTGCGCCACCGGGCCGAGATGCTCGGCGGGACGTGCACGATCGAGAGCGGTCGTGCCGGTGGAACCCGTCTGGAGTGGCGCGTGCCGCTGGCCAGGACGGTGCACTAGGGACTTCCGGCCCTAGCACTGCCGGGCACATCTCCACTTGGTCACCAGGTCGCCGGGCGGGCACACTGAGTTCCATGCAACGTCAAGATCGGTCAGTACTGGGTTGGTTGGCCCTCGCGGTCGCCGTTGGTGCGCTGTTCGTCGGCCTGTTCGGGCTGAACAACGACAACAGCTCCAGCAGCGCTTCGGGTGCCGTCGGGGGGTCCAGCGGGCCGATCACCTTGACGGTGACGATGAAGGAGTTCACCTTCACGCCGAGCAGCATCTCGATCCCCTCGGCCGGGGCGACCATCAAGCTGGTCAACGCCGGTAGTGCCGTGCACACCTTCTCCATCTCCCAGCTGGGGCTGAAGAGCGGCGACGTGCAGCCCGGGACGACCGGCGAGCTGAAGATCGGCAAGAGCGCCGCTGGCGTGTACGAGATCCGCTGCGACACGGCCGGCCATGCCGACAGCGGCATGATCGGCACGCTGTCGGTCGGCGACGACTCCGGCACCTCCACCGAGGCGGCGGCCACCTCGGACACGACGCACACGACCGACGAGGCGCTGATGACCGCCGAGCAGAACGCGGCGATGGACGCGACGATGCTGAAGGTCGCCCAGGAGTACCCGGCCAAGACCGAGGGCAAGGGCGGCCAGATCCTCGCCCCGACCAAGGTCGAGGGCAAGACCAAGACCTACGACATCGAGGCAAAGATCGTCGACTGGGAAGTCGCGCCGGGCAAGGTGGTCAAGGCCTGGACGTACAACGGCGTGGTGCCCGGCCCCGAGCTGAACTGGGAGAAGGGCGACCACATCATCGTCAACTTCAAGAACAGCCTGCCGCAGTCGACCTCGATCCACTTCCACGGCATCCGCGTCCCCAACGGCATGGACGGCGTCGACCCGTACACGCAGGCGCCGGTCGAGCCGGGCAAGACGTTCAAGTACGAGTTCGACGTGCTCGAGGACGGCAACGGCATCTACCACTCGCACCACAACGCCCAGGAGCAGATCCCCGACGGCATGTTCGGCGCCTTCACGATCGACAACATGCCGATCCCGCAGAAGCTGATCGACAAGGGCTACACCCAGGTCGACAAGCGGGTCAACATGGTGCTCAACGACGCCGGCGTCATCGGGCTCACCCTCAACGGCAAGAGCTTCCCCGCCACCCAGCCCTACACCCTGCGGGTGGGCCAGGTCATGG
>CAZMHG010000625.1:0-2084 GCA_964565975.1 uncultured Ilumatobacteraceae bacterium
CTTCTACCAGGCCGACGTGTGGCTGGACGGCGCCTACCTGGGCGACCCCGAGGGCTACTTCGCCCCGCATGCCTTCGACATCACCGACCTGGCCCGGCTGACCGACGATCACGTCCTGGCCGTCGAGGTGAGCTGCGCGGCGCAGCGCAACCTGGCCGGCAAGCGCAACCTCACCGGCGTGTTCCAGCACCACGAGTTCGGCGGCCCGATCGGCAACCCGGGAGGCATCTGGCGCCCGGTGCGCATCGAGCGCACCGGCCCGGCGCGGCTCAGCGCGCTCCGCGTCCTGTGCCGCGACGCCGACGAGGACCGCGCCCACCTGCGCCTGCGGGCGACGCTCGACAGCGACGCATCGCGCCAGGTCAAGGTACGCACGCGCGTCGACGGGCGCGTCGTCGCCGAGCGCGCCCACTCGCTGGCCACCGGCGAGAACGGCGTCGCCTGGGATCTCGACGTCAGCGAGCATCGCCTGTGGTGGCCGTGGAACCTGGGCGATCAGCACCTCACCGAGGTCAGCGTCGAGGTCCTCGTCGACGGACGGCACAGCGATGCCCGAACCGTGTCCACCGGGTTGCGCGAGGTCGCCCTCGACCATTGGCAGCTGTCGGTCAATGGCGAGCGGATGTTCGTGCTCGGGGCGAACATGGCCCCCACGACGATGCGCCTGGCCGAGGCCGACCCGGCGATGATTCGCCACGATCTCGAGCTGGCCAAGGAGGCCGGGCTGAACATGGTCCGCGTCCAGGGCCACGTCGGGCGACCCGAGTTGTACGACGAAGCCGACCGGCTGGGCCTGCTGGTGTGGCAGGACATGCCGCTGCAGTGGGGGTACGCCCGCCACGTGCGCGCCGCGGCGGTGCGCCAGGCCGAGGCGCTGGTCGATCTGCTCGGCCACCATCCGTCGATCGCCGTGTGGTGCGGTCACAACGAACCGATGGACGTCACGACCACCCGCGCCGATCTCGTCGGCACCAGCGCGACCCGTTTCGTCCTCGCCGAGCAGAAGCCGTCGTGGAACGAAGTGCTGCTCGACCCGTGGATCAAGCGTGCGATCGAGCGCGCCGACGAGACCCGACCCGTGCTCGGCTACAGCGGCGCGGTGCCCCGCCCGCCGTTGTTCGAGGGCGGCGACAGCCACCTGTGGTTCGGCTGGTACCACGGCGGCGACAGTCGTGATGTCGCCGCGTTGGCCGCCGCCGTGCCGCGGATGACCCGATTCGTCAGCGACCTCGGGGCACCTGCGGCGTCCGACGCGGCACAGGCCGCGGCCGGGCGTTGGGACCGCGCCGACCTGGCGCCGTTCCAGGCGCAGGTGCCGCGTGATCGGTACCCGCGCCCGCAGGCCTGGGTCGACGCCACCCAGCAGCACCAGGGTGAGCTGCTCCAACGGAGCATCGAGACGCTCCGCCGGTTGAAGTACCAGCCGTGCGGCGGTGTGCTGTTCTCGGCGCTGTTCGACCCGGTCGACGAGATCGGCTTCGGCATCCTTGACGTACACCGCCGCCCGAAGGCCGCCTACCAAGCGGTGACCGAGGCCTGCCGCCGGGTCGTGGTGGTCGCCGACCAGCCGGCCGCCACCGTCCACCCCGGGTCGATGTTCGCCCTCGACGTCCATCTGGTCAACGACGAGCGCTGGCCGATCGAGGAGGCCCAGTGCCGGGCGACGTTGCGCTGGCCGGGCGGGCGCCACGACTGGTCCTACACCGGCACGGCCGAACCCGACGGGGTGGCGCGCATCGCAACGCTGCAGATCGTCGTCCCCGACGTGGTCGGCGAGATGTGGCTCGACCTGACCGTCGACTATCGCGGGCCCGAACCGGCGCAGACCGGGTTGGCCACCAACCGCTACATCACCCAGGTGGTCCCGGCAGCGATGTAGCGCCGCTCAGGCGCGGGCGAGTGTCTTGCGGTTCTTGATCTTCGACTTCAGGTAGTCCTGGTTCATCATCGCGATG
Organism: uncultured Ilumatobacteraceae bacterium; assembly: GCA_964565975.1. Lineage (GTDB taxonomy): Bacteria > Actinomycetota > Acidimicrobiia > Acidimicrobiales > Ilumatobacteraceae > JAKOUY01. The sequence goes on from CAZMHG010000625.1 coordinate 1,956, forward strand.
AAGTCGATCGAGATGCTCTTCGGGCACGCCGCTTCGCACTCGCCATGGTTGGTGCACGAGCCGAAGTGCTCGCTCATCGTCTCGACCATGGCCTCGGTGCGGGTGTAGCGCTCGGCCTGGCCCTGCGGC
>CAZMHG010000626.1:0-2077 GCA_964565975.1 uncultured Ilumatobacteraceae bacterium
CAACTTGCCGCCCCACATGGTGAGCGTCCAGTTGATGATCTTCACGCCGGTGGGGATGGCGATCATCATCGTGCCGACGCTGAACACGGCGACCGAGACCGGGCCGAGTCCGCTGGCGAACATGTGGTGAGCCCACACGCCGAAGCCGACGAAGCCGATCGCCGCACCGGAGAAGGCGACGAACTTGTAGCCGAACAACGGCTTGCGGCTGAACACGGGCAGCACTTCGGAGACGATGCCGAAGCTCGGCAGGATCAGGATGTACACCTCGGGGTGGCCGAAGATCCAGAACAGGTGCTGCCACAGCAGCGGGTCGGCGCCCTTGTCGACGTTGAAGAACTGGCCGCCGAACTCGCGGCTGAACGACACCAGGAACAGCGCGACCGTGATCACCGGCAGGGCGAACACCAACAGGAACTGGACGACGAGCACCATCCAGGTGAAGATCGGCATCTTCCAGAAGGTCATGCCGGGTGCGCGCATGTTGATCACCGTGACGATCAGGTTGATCGCACCGGTCAGCGAGGCGATGCCCGTGATCTGCACGCCGAGCACCCAGAAGTCGACGCCGTGGGACGGCGAGAACAGGTGGCTGGCATTCGGCTGGTACATGAACCAGCCGCCGTCGGCCGCGCCACCGAGGACCCACGACGTGTTCAGGAAGATGCCGCCGAACAGGAAGCACCAGAACCCGAAGGCGTTGAGGCGCGGGAAGGCGACGTCACGCGCGCCGATCTGCAGCGGCACCATGTAGTTGGCGAAGGCCGACACCATCGGCATCACGAACAGGAAGATCATCGTCGTGGCGTGCATCGTGAACAGCTGGTTGTACAGACCCGCGGTCAGGACGGTGTTGTCCGGTGCGGCCAGCTGCGTGCGGATCAGCAACGCCTCGAACCCACCGACCAGGAAGAAGGTGAAGGCGACCACGCCGTACATCAGGCCAAGCTCCTTGTGGTCGACGGTGAACACCCACGACCGCCAGCCGGTGGACTTGACCGGGCGGCGGAAGATGCCGTACGCCTGGCTGGGCGGCACGAAGGTGGGGGCGGCGCCGGCGAGCGCCGGGGTGGCAGGTCGTTCGATGATGGCCATGTTCGTTCCCCTTACTTCCGCTCGAGGAGGTAGGCGATGATCTCGGAGATCTGGTTGTCGTTCAGGTTCAGGTTGGGCATGCCGCGGTACAGCCCACCGGGCGTGTTCAGCTTCTGGCTCTCACTGGAGTACATCGGCTTCTTGGCCGGCGCGTTCTTGATCCACTCGCGCAGCTCTTTCTCGTTGAAGCACTCCGCGGTGACGCCCTGGAGGTAGAGCTTGCCGAACTCCTCGGGCTTGGCGTGCCACAGCCGCTCGCGGCACGCCGGGGTGACCAGGTCGAACGTCGCGCCGGCGAAGCTGAACCGGGTCATCAGGTGCGTCAGGTTGGGCGCGTTGCCGGACACCACGTACAGGTCAGGGCTGGAGATGATGGGAGTGCCGTCGGCGTTGGTCATGCCGTCGACCTGATGGCAGCGCGAGCACTGCGCCTGGAACGTGGCTTCTCCCGTCGCCGCAAGGGTGCCCGTAGCGGGCGCGGTGTACGACGACAGTTGGTTGTTGACCCAGGTGGCGAAGTCGTCCGCGTTGAGCGCGGCGACCGCCATGCGCATTCGGGCGTGGCTGAGACCGCAGAACTCGGTGCACTGCCCGGTGTAGTAGCCGGGCGCGTCGGCTTCCATCCGCAAGGTGTGCGTGCGGCCCGGCACGGCGTCGCGCTTGCCGTTGAGGCGCGGGATCCAGAAGCTGTGGATCACGTCGTTGGACTGGATCTGCAGCAGCACCTTGGTCTTGACCGGCAGGGCCATCTCGCCGCTGGTGATGATCGGCTTCTTGATCCCGCCCGGCAGGCAGCCACCCTGCACCGGATAGACGTACTCCCACCACCACTGCTGGCCGGTGACGTTGACGACGCACTGCGCGTCGCTGGTCTTGTTCAGCTTGATCAGCGTGGCGACGGTGGGGATGGCGATGCCGGCAAGCAACGAGGCCGACAGGATGACCGGGGCGATCTCGAGGATCGGCTTGCCGTGGCTCTGCT
>CAZMHG010000627.1:0-2071 GCA_964565975.1 uncultured Ilumatobacteraceae bacterium
CGTTGCCGTCCCGATCGGTCGTGCACAGGTAGGTCGTGTCGCCCGCAGCGGTGGGGTACGGCCGCTGACCGGCGCGCTCGGGATCGACCATCGACGACCGCCCGGCGATCGACCGCAACAGCTCGGCACCGTCGGCTCGGTCGGACAGGACCGACGGCCGGTCGAAGCCGGCCGCGGTGGCGCACTCGACCAGCAGGTGCGCCCACCGTGGATCGTCCGGGTCACCGAGGTCGAACGCGTCCGCCAGACCCGCTGCACCGAGCAGCAGGTAGCCCTGCGAGTTCGGGGGAACGGTCCACAGCGTGCGTCCCCACACCTTGGCCTGCAGCGGCGTGACCCACTCCGCCTGCGAGCGCTCCAGGTCGGCGGCGACGAACCATCCGTCGCCCAGCGCGACGAGCCCCTGGCCGAACGGACCGCCGTAGAACGCGTCGCGGCCGCGCAAACCGATCGCCCGCAGCGATGCGGCGACGGTCGGGCGGGTCACCGTAGCGCCGGGCTGCGTCGCCTGGGTGACCAGCTCGCCGAGCGCCAGCCGGGCCAGGTCGTCCAACCCGCCCACGGCGCCGACCAGCAGCGGGCTGGCCGCGAACCCGTCGGCGGCCAGGCGGACAGCGGGTTCCAACAGCTCGGCCAGCGGTCGCGAGGCGAACCGGGCGTGCAACGCAACCCAACCGTCGACGCACCCCGGCATCGTCACACTGCGGACGTCGTGGCGGTAGGGCATCTCCCGCAGACCCTCGTGGCGCATCGCCGCGGCGTCGGCGCCGGCGCCGGCGCGTCCGCTCGCGTTCAGGCAGCACACCTCGCCACCCCAGGCGACGAGGGCGAACAGGTCGCCGCCCATGCCGCACATGTGCGGCGCGGTGACGGCGATGGCCGCGTTGGCCGCGATCGCCGCGTCGGCGGCGTTGCCACCGGCGGCGAGGACGTCGTGGCCGACCTGCGTCGCCACTCGGTCGGCGGTGGCGATGGCAAAGGATGCACTCACGAGGGGCAGCGTACGATGACGAGTGCGCCCGCTGGATCGCCGAGGCGAACCGCGACGACATCCCCCGACGACACTCGTGACCGGCGCCCGTGTCCCCGCCGTGGGGAGGTGCCGCACGCGGGCGCCGGGGGTTCAGCCCCTTCGGGCGTTGAGCAGCGCGGTGACGGCCTTGCCGTCGGCCTTGCCCTTGCTGGCCTTCATCACCGCGCCGACGAGCGCGCCCATCGCCTTGCCCTCACCGGCGCAGAACTTGGCCCACGCGTCGCCCTGCTCGGCGACCACCTGATCGACGATCGACTCCAGCGCCGCGATGTCCATCGCCTCGAACCCCTTGGCCGCGGCGATCGCCGCGGCGTCGCCACCACCCGCGGCGACGAGCTCGGCGAGCACGGTCTTGGCCTGCGTCGCGGTCAGCTTGCCGCTCGTCTCGAGCACCGTCAGCGCCGCCAGGTCTGCCGCCGGCACCGCCGGTGACGGACCCTGGTCGGCGTAGGCCTCCTTGACGTGGATCAGTGCCCGGGCGACGGCGCCACCGGCCGCACCGACGGCGAGGACGTAGTCGTCCTGGCCGCGGTCGCACACGACCACGGCAGGCTCGCTGTCGGCGGCGACGCCCGTGGCCGCGGCGAGCCGCGCCCGGCGCGCGCCCGGCAGCATCGGCAACGCGTCGCGCACGGCCTGGATCCACTCCGCTGACGGGGCCAGCGGAACCAGGTCCGGCTCGAGGAAGTACCGGTAATCGTCGGCGTCCTCCTTGGATCGCAGCGTGTGCGTCCGGCCGTCGCCCTCGTCCCAGTGGCGGGTCTGCTGGACCACGCGCTCGCCGCTCTCGATCAGGTCGATCTGGCGCCTGGCCTCGTACTCGATCGCCCGACCGAGCGACCGCACGCTGTTGACGTTCTTGATCTCGCAGCGCGTGCCGAACGGCGTCCCCGGCTTGTGGACGCTGACGTTGGCGTCGCAGCGCATCGAGCCTTCCTCCATCTTGGCGTCGGACGCGCCGACGGCGACGAGGATGCGCTGCAGCTCGGTGACGTACTGACGGGCCTGCTCCGCGTTGCGGATGTCCGGCCGCGAGAC
>CAZMHG010000628.1:0-352 GCA_964565975.1 uncultured Ilumatobacteraceae bacterium
CTGCAGCCGAGGATGGGTGCCAGCCTCCCGTACACCGTGCCGAGGAACACCTACCGATGCGCCGACGGCACCTGGGTCGCGGTGTCCGCCAGCCACGACCGTGCCGCGGCGCGCCTGATGACGATGCTCGGTGTCGGCGCCGACGAGCGGTTCGCCGGGTTCGCCGGCCGCGTCGCCCACCGCCACGAGCTCGACACGCTGATGGCCGAGTGGTGCGCCGCCCGACGCAGCGACGAGGTCATCGCCGCGTTCGAGCAAGCCGACGCCGCGGTCGGGCCGGTGATGAGCATGGCCGACATCGCCGCCGACCCGCACTACTCGGCGCGCCACGCGATCGTCGACGTCGGCGGGT
>CAZMHG010000628.1:362-2061 GCA_964565975.1 uncultured Ilumatobacteraceae bacterium
AGGGACTGATCGCCAAGCTCGGCGCGACCCCGGGCCGGTTGGGTTGGCCGGGCCGACGCCTGGGCGCCGATACGGACGTGGTGCGCGCCAACCGCTGGAACCTCCCAGACACCCCGGACTGAACGCGCCGCACCGAGGCTGCACGGTGGTGCGCCGTTGCTGCACGGCGGCTGCGCCGCTATGGGTTGGGTCAGGCTGCGGGCAGTGGGACGTCCGTCGCGGCATGGCAGCGGTACCCGTTCGGGTTCTTCGCCAGGTACTGCTGGTGGTACGGCTCGGCGTAGAAGAAGTCGCCGAGCGGGCCGACGTCGGTGGTGATCGGCCCGTACCCGGCGGCGGCCAGGGCCGGCTCGTACCGCTCGCGAGTCGCGGCGACTGCGGCGGCCTGCGCCGGCGTCGTGGTGAACACGGCGCTGCGGTACTGGGAGCCGAGGTCGTTGCCCTGACGCATGCCCTGCGTCGGGTCGTGATGCTCCCAGAACGTGCGCAGCAGGGAGTCGAACGAGATCACCGCCGGGTCGTAGACGACGAGGGTCGCTTCGGTGTGCCCGGTGCGCCCGGTGCACGTCTCCTCGTAGGTCGGGTTCGGCGTGTAGCCACCGGCATAGCCGACTGCCGTGGTGTACACACCGGGCATCCCCCAGAACAGCTCCTCGGCACCCCAGAAGCACCCCATGCCGAACACGACGACTTCGTGCCCGGCCGGCCACGGACCGTGCAGCGGCCGCCCAGTGACGACGTGCGCCTCGGGAACGGGCATTGCCTCGGCGCGGCCCGGCAGGGCACGCTCGGCCTCGATCATCGCGGTCGTGTGGAACATGCGCTGGAGCCTACGACCGCCAGTTGGCGCCGGTGGGCCGGCGCGAGGGTATCGGGGGTTGGGGGATCCGCGCCCTTCTCGCCTACCGGCCGCGCTTGCCGAGGATGAACATCGCCAAAGCGATGATCGCCAGGATGATCAGGATTGTGTACAGCATGCCCTAGGTATACCCCAGCGGTCGGCTGTTCAAGCGCCACGTGCCCGAATCGGACGCCGTGACGAGGGGAGCACCCCGACGCCGCGACCGCCTGACGCGTCGACTCGCGTGCCGGCGTACGATGGCTACGTGCGCATCGCGGCGGTCCAACACGACATCACCTGGGTGGATCGCTCGGCAAACTTCGAACATCTCGCGCCGCTGATCGCCGCGGCTGCGGCAAGCGGAGCACGGCTCGTGCTGCTCAGTGAGACCTTCTCCACGGGCTTCGCCGTGGAGGAGCCCGGGCTGGCCGAACCGGAAGGCGGCGTGTCGTCGGCGTTCCTGGCCGACCAGGCGCGGACCCACGGCGTGTGGGTCGCCGGGACCTGCCCGGAGATCCCGGCTGGCTCCGATCCCGCCGACACCCGTCCGGCGAACTCGTTCGTCGTCGCCGGTCCGGCCGGCGAGGTCCACCGCTACCACAAGACGCACCCGTTCACCTACAGCAACGAGGACCGTCACTTCCGCGCCGGCCAGTCGTTGTCCGTGGTCGAGATCGAAGGCGTGCGCGTCGGCCTGTTCGTCTGCTACGACCTGCGCTTCGCCGACTGCTTTTGGAAGCTGGCCGACCGCGTCGACGTGTACCTGGTCCCGGCCAACTGGCCCGAGGCGCGCCGGCACCACTGGCAGTCGTTGCTGATGGCCCGGGCGATCGAGAACCAGGCCTACGTGGTGGGCTG
>CAZMHG010000629.1:0-2053 GCA_964565975.1 uncultured Ilumatobacteraceae bacterium
CGGGAACCACCACGGCCGGCGGGACGACGCCAGGCAGTGTCACCGCGACGCCGGCCACATCGCCGGGTACATCGGCGGCAACGAACGCGGCGACCGAGCCGGCGACGTCCCCGACGTCGACATCGACGTCATCGCCAGGGTCAGGGTCGTCATCGACGTCAGCGACATCCACGCGGTCCACGGCAACGGCCGGAGCAGCCGGCGCGGTAACCGTGCCGGCGGCGGGCAACACCGCGGTCACCTCGGCGATCTCGACGCGCCCGCCGACCACCGCAGGCTCGACGACCACGAGCGCCACGACGCCAGCGGCGAAGCTCGACGTCGCCGCGGTGTTCAACGGCGACACGATCGTGCTCTCCGGCTCGGTCGCCAACACGGGCGAGCGCGACGACCTGCTGACCGCCGCCAGGGTCGCACTCGACAACGACGCGACGAAGGTGGTCAACCGGATGACGGTCGTCGACAAGCTCAAGGACGCGACCGACAAGGTCAACGATCCGATCGCCGGCAAGATGGCCACGCTGCTGTCGACGATGCCGAAGAACCTGGTCTCCGGCGAGGTCGGGTTCCACCAGCGTCTCTACCTGCGCGGCGTGTACGCCACGGGCGCGGGGCAGCGGTCCGCGGCGGGCGACGCCAACCTTGCCGGCGTGGCCGGCGCCGACGTGCAGCTCACCGAGCGCCCGAAGCCGACGACGGCACAGGTCACCTCGGTCGTCGACCAGCTGAACGCCCTGTTCTTGGCCGAGTCGATCCAGTTCGAGCAGAGCCAGGCGCTGATCGTGAAGGCGTCGGAACCCGTGCTCGACGAGGCCGCGGCGAAGCTCCGCCAGTTCGACCTCACCGGGATCACGATCAACGTCGACGGCTACACCGACAGCGACGGCACCACGAGCAGCAACCTGCGCCTCAGCCAGCAGCGCGCCGACGCCGTGCGCGCCGCGCTGATCGAGCGCGACGTGCCCCGCGCCTCACTGAAGGCGATCGGCCACGGCGAGGCCAACCCGATCGCTCCGAACGACACCGCCGAGAACAAGGCGAAGAATCGTCGCGTCGTGTTCAGCGTGAGCTCGACGTGAGCCCAGGCGACGTGAACGAACAGGAAAGGCAGGCAGCACGATGATCGCCGACTTCCACGGCTATGTGTTCGGCCGGTCCTTCTGGTGGTTGCTCGGAGCGCTGGTGCTCGGCGCGCTGATCGGCTACTTCCTCAACGGCTGGCGCAAACGCACGTGGGTCGAGACGACCACGGCCACCACGTCGACGGCAGCCTTTGCCTCCGGTGGAGCAGACGCGGCAGCGCCGTCGCGTGGCGAAGCGCGCGCCGCCCGCGCCGCGGCGGCCGAGCACGAGCAGGTCGTCGCCGAGCGCGACCGCCTGCGCAAGCTGGTCGACGAGCACCAGTCCACGGTCGTCGACCACGAGACCGCGGTCGCCGGCCTGCGCGCGCAACTCGACGAGGCCGCCTCCACCGCGCGGGCAGCGACCGATCGCGCCGACCGCATGGCGCGCAACCACGACGGCGTGCTCGCCGAGCGCGACCGCTACCGCGACCTGATCGACAGCACCCAGAACGCCCACGAGAAGCTGGTCGCCGAGCGCGATCAACTGCGCGAGGTGATCGCCAAGCAACGCGCCACCGTCGACATCCAGGCCGAGAAGCTGGCCGACTGCGAGGCGACGGTTGCCGCACTGCGCGCCGGCGACGACACCGGTGCGCACTCGTTCGGCGTGCATCACCTGGCCACGACACCCGCGCCGGAACCGCACGCCGAGTCGGACCAGCAACCGGCCGCGGCTCCCGTGCTCGATCTCGGCGCCGCGGCACAGGTCCTCGGGGGGAAGATCAAACTCGACGATCTCAAGGTGGTCGAGGGCATCGGCCCGAAGATCGAGGAGCTGCTTCATGGCGGCGGGATCACCACGTGGGCCGGCCTCGCGGCCAGCCCGGTCGACCGTCTGCGCGAGATCCTCGACGCCGCGGGCGAACGGTTCCGGATCCACAATCCGGGGTCGTGGCCGCGGCAGGCCGAGTTGCTCGCCACCGGCCAGT
>CAZMHG010000630.1:0-2051 GCA_964565975.1 uncultured Ilumatobacteraceae bacterium
CCGAGGATGTCGGCGATCTGGTTGCGGTCGTCCCACACGCCCTGGCCGCCCGAGTACACGTGCAGGCCACCGTCGTCACGGATCACCGCCAGGGTGCTCTCCGGCTCGAGGAACGCGTGCTCGATGCGCTGCGTCTGGAACACCTCGTGCACCGTGTGCACGCTGGTGCGGAGTGCCTCGTCGGCGTCGCCGCGGGCATAGGTGCTGCGCGACAGCACGTTGCCCTCGGTGCCGAAGACGGCGATCTCCGCGTCGTCGATCGCCGCCCCGGGGTCGGTCAGGGGGCGCTTGACGTCGTAGGTCACGTCGATCAGCGCGGCCGCGGCCCGGGCCTGGCGCTTGGTCTCGGCGACGACGATCGCCAGGACGTCGCCGGCGTAGCTGGTGCGCTGGCCCTCGCCGATGAACACCGGCCAGTCGCGATGGATGATGCCGACGTACTGCTTGCCGGGGATGTCGGCGGCGGTGAACACCCGGACCACGCCGGGGGCGGCCGCAGCGCGGCTGGTGTCGAGCGCACGCACGTCGGCACGGGCGTGGTCGGTCAGGCGCAGCGCGCCGTGCAGCAGGCCCGGCACACGCAGGTCGTCGACGTATCCCCGGTCGCCCAGGCACAACTCGCCGGCTTCGTACTTGGGGCCGTTCGAGCCGACGCCGCCGGCCGCGCCGACCTGGACGGCCACGCCCGAGGCGACGAGGTCGATGGCGTCGAGCACCTTCACGTACCCCGTGCACCGGCACAGATGGGCACCCAGGTGGCGGGCCATGTCGTCCCGAGCGAGGTCGGCGCCCTTCTTGTCGATCTGGGCCTTGGCGCGCATCACGATGCCGGGGATGCAGAACCCGCACTGCAGCCCGCCGCACTCGGCGAAGGCGTCGGCGAACCGGCGGCGCTCGTCCGCCTCGACGCCTTCGAGCGTGAGCACCTCGCGACCGGCGACCTTGGCCAGGTCGTACGTGCAGCTGATCTGGACCTTGCCGTCGATCATCACCGTGCAGCAGCCGCACTGGCCCTGGGGCGAGCAGCCGTCCTTCGCCGCGGTGAGACCCAACTCCTCGCGCAGCGCGGAGAGCAGGTGCGGGTGGTCGTCGGCGACGCTGACGGCGTGCCCGTTGACGGTGAACTCGACAGCCACGTTTTACAGTCTGTCAAACGTTGGCCGGTCGGGCCATCACGTGCGGCACGTCGCGGTGGCCAAGGGCCCTACGCCCGGACTCCGGGCAGGTCACTGGCGTGCGCGATCCACGACACGAACTGCGCCTCGTCGAGGACGTCGCCCTCACGGATGTCCAGGTAGCGGACCTCGGCCTGCTTCGACGGGACGGGCGGCATCGGTTCCAGCGACGTGCCGCGCATGAAGCTGACCTTGACGTACCGCGTGAAGCCGTGGAAGGCGACAAACCAGCCCGTCCCGTTGGGCGAGCCGTAGAATGGCGTGTTCCACTTCACGGCCTTGCGCACCTGGGGCACCGTCCGTTCGATGAGCGCGTCCAGCCGTCGGCCGACGTCCTGCTTCCATCCGGGCACGGCGTCGAGATAGGCCTGGACCGGGCCGTCGCCGTCGCCTTTCGGGATCTGCGGGTTGTCGCCGGACAGCAGCCGCGGCGCGCGCTCCGGCTGCGACGGCTGCACCGGCCGGCGGGGTGCCATCAGCCGATCTCCACGCCGCGCTGGGCGGTGATCCGGGTGTACACCTCGGGCCGGCGGTACCGGTCGAAGTCGAACAACGTTCCCGTGTACCGCGTGCACCACGCCAGGTCGCACGCCGCGGTGATCACCTCGTCGCCGGTGGTCAGCGCCTGGGCGACGATCTGCCCGCTGGGCGCGACGATCATCGACTGGCCGAGCGAATCGACGCCTTCTTCGACCCCGCCCTTGGCGACGCCGACCACCCATGTCCCGTTCTGATACGCACCGGCCTGCATGACCAGTGCGTTGTGGAAGCCCTGGAGGATGTCCTGGCTCGGGTCGGGTACGTAGTGGATCGGGGTGTTGTACCCGCACAGGATCAGCTCGACGCCCTGCAGACCCATCACCCGGTAGCTCTTCG
>CAZMHG010000631.1:0-2045 GCA_964565975.1 uncultured Ilumatobacteraceae bacterium
GCGCGACGCGCCTCGGCGTGGTGCTGCTCGCCGGGATCGTGACGATGTGGTTCCTGGCCGACGGCCCGAACAGCGCGTGGCTGTTCCGTGGTGGACTGCTGCTCCACTCGCTGGCCTCGGCGGTGTTGGTCGCGCTGTGCGTCGCGTCGCGCGGTTCACGGCTGGACCGCGTGCTCGCCTGGCGTCCGCTGGCCTGGATCGGCTCGATCTCGTACGGGTTGTACCTGTGGCACTGGCCGCTGTTCGTGCTCCTCCACGACCATCTCAGCGTGCGCGGCTGGCCGCTGTTCGCCGTCCAGGTGGCCGTGTCGATCGCCGCGGCGATCGTGTCGTACTGGCTGGTCGAGGTGCCCGTGCGCTACCGCTGGGCAGCGAGCCAGGGTCGCGCCGGTCTGGTGACCGGCATCGTCGCGTCGCTGCTGCTCGGGGCGTTCTGGGTTGTCGTGCCACGGCTGGACGACAACCCGGCGCCGTTCGCCCTGGCGTCGACCACCGCGCTCGGCGCGACCACCACCGGCCCATCCGCCGGTTCGGCACCCACGACCTCGCTGCGCTCGTTGCCGTCGACGACGGCACCCTCGACGTCCGCGCCCTCGACCACGACCACGACCACGACGGCGACGTCCAACCCCGGTCCGACGATCCGCGCCACGGGACCGTTGTCGTCGATCGACGGGCGCGTGCCGGCCGTCTCTTCCTCGTCAGCCGCGACATCTTCCTCGTCAGCCGCGACGTCTTCCACGGCGACGCCTGCGACATCCACCGCGACATCCACGCCGGCGTCATCCACCGCAGCGACATCCACGCCGGCGGCATCGGCGACGACGACGACATCCGCGTCGGCGACGACGTCGGCGCCAGCGCCCACAACATCCACGACCACGACGACAACGGCACCGACGGCAGCGGGCTCTACGGCGCCGGCAGCGACGACGGCGCCGACGGCGGGCACCGGCCCGAGCGCCACCGCATCGACCGGTGCGCCTGCCAAGCGCGAGCTGAAGGCCGTGCTGTGGCTCGGCGATTCGGTGGCCTACGACGAAGCGCCGGCGCTCGTTGCCGGCATGTACACGAGCGGCGTCAACTTCATCAACGACGCGGCCTACGGCACCGGCCTGGCGCTGGACGACGCCTCGCTGACCCGCTACAGCGCCCAGGTCCGCCAGGCCCAGGCGAACCTGGTGATCTACCAGATCTCGCTGTGGGACGTCGCCGACCTCGCACTGGTCCGCGAGCGCTACCTGCGGTTTGCCGAACTGGTCGTGGCGACGGGGGCGACGCTCGTGTTCGTCACCCCTCCGCCGCTGCGCGTGGACCAGCGCAGGCCCGGCCTGGAGCAGCTGCCGGGCATTGCCGCAGCGCTCGCCGCGGCGCACCCGGAGCAGATCTTCGTGTGGGACTCGTCCGAGGCGTGGGGCCCCGACTTCACCCGCGACCGCAACAAGGACGGCGTCCCCGAACGCAAGCCGGACGGGGTGCACGTCTGCCCGCAGGGCGCCGCGCAGTTCACCGTCTGGCTGCAGCTGCACATGGCTGCGATGTACCGGTTCACCCCCGCCGACCCTGCCAGGTGGCTCAACGGGTCGTGGGTGCGCGACAGCCGGTACCGCCGCCCGGCGGGCATCTGCGCCGACACGAAGGGCTGACCCCGCGATCGCCCCGATTGCACGGCGCCGATAGCCTCGTCCGGGTGCCGAACACGCCGACGCCGTGTCTCACCGTGGTGGTGCCGTGCTACAACGAGCGGGCCACGGTCCAGGATCTGCTGAAGGCCGTCACGGCCTCACCGTGGGTGCGCGAGGTCGTCGTCGTCGACGACGGCTCCACCGACGGCACCCGCGACATCCTCGCCGGGATCGACGACGAACGGATCCAGGTCGTCCTGCACGAGCACAACCAGGGCAAGGGTGCCGCGCTGCGCACCGGCTTCCGGCAGGCGACGAGCGACTACGTCATCGTCCAGGACGCCGACCTGGAGTACGACCCGGCCGAGTTCGGCGTGCTGCTCGAGCCGATGCTGGCCAACAAAGCCGACGTCGTCTACG
>CAZMHG010000632.1:0-2038 GCA_964565975.1 uncultured Ilumatobacteraceae bacterium
GCTACCGCCTCGTCGAGCTGCTCAAGCAGCCGTTGAACAGCCCGATGCCCGTCGAGGAGCAGGTCGTGTCGATCTTCGCGGGGACGAAGGGCTACCTCGACGACCTGCCGGTCGCCGACGTGCGCCGCTTCGAGTCCGAGCTCCTCGAACACATGCGCAGCGTGCACGGTGGGCTGCTGGCCGGCATCCGGGCCAACCCGAAGGCCGACGTTCCCGGCGAGCTCGCCGAGATCATCACCAACTTCAAGTCCAGCTTCGTGGCCAACGCTCGGCAGCGTCAGGCCGATCCGTCGGCGACGTCGGCAGATGCGCTCGGTGAGGCGCACAGCGCGAAGACGCTGGCCACGGAGTAGGTCATGGCAGGAGGCCAGGAGCGCATTCTTCGCGGACGCATTCGCAGCGTCCAGGCGACGAAGAAGATCACGCGCGCCATGGAACTGATCGCCGCGTCGCGGATCGTCAAGGCCCAGCAACGTGTCGCCGCCGCCGTGCCGTACAGCGACCAGATCACCGAGGTGGTCAAGGACCTCGCCGCAGCGGGTGGTAGTTCGGACTCGCCGCTGCTCGCCGGCCGTGACCAGATCGGCACGACGGCGTTCGTCGCCTTCACCGCCGATCGCGGCCTGTGCGGCGGCTACAACGCGGGTGTCCAGCGGGCGACCGAAGGTGAGATCAAAGAAGGCGTGCGCAACGGCGGCGACTACGGCGTGATCGCCGTCGGGCGCAAGGCGGAGGGCTACTTCCGTTTCCGCGGCTACCAGCTCCTGTCGACGTTCACCGGGTTCACCGACAACCCGACGTATGCCGACGCCAAGGCGATCGCCACCAAGGTGATCGAGATGTACCTGGCCGGCGAGGTCGACCGCGTCGAACTGGTCTACACCCGGTTCGTCTCGGCCGGCTCGCAAGAAGTCGTCCAGCGCCCCTTGATCCCGCTCGAGCGCGAGGCGATCAGCGGTGGTGACGGGAAGGGCGAGAAGGCGGACGGCACGTCGGCCGACTTCGAGTACGAACCGAACCCGTCCGAGATCCTCGACTCGCTCGTGCCGCGCTACATCGAGGCCCGCGTCTATGCCGCGTTGCTCAACGCCGCGGCGAGCGAGCATGCCTTCCGCCAGCGGGCGATGAAGTCGGCCACCGACAACGCCGAGGAACTCATCAAGAACCTCAGCCGGATCATGAACCGGGCCCGCCAGGATTCGATCACGACCGAGATCATGGAGATCGTCGGTGGCGCCGAAGCGCTGGCCGGCGACTCGAAGCGGCAGCGCTTCCTCGACGTCGACGACGTCCCGGAGGCCTTGGTCACCAGCATCCCGCCGTCCGGCCTGGCCGGCGGCGACCACCCGCAGGAGTTCGCTAGCGAGCAGAACGCCAGCGCCGAGCAGAGCGCTGCCGCCGAGCAAAGCGCTGCCGCAGACCACGGGGCAGTCGCCGTAGCGGCCCGGCCGCTGGCCGATCTCCCGGCCGACGACCTGGAAGACATCGTCGGCATCGGGCCGGTGATCAACCGCAAGCTGAACGAGATGGGCATCACCACGTTCGCCCAGATCGCCGCGTGGACCGAGGCGGATGCGGACCGGATCGGTCACGAGTTGGACTTCCCCGGACGGATCGAGCGCGAGCACTGGATCGCGCAGGCCCGGACCATGCACGACAACAAGTACGGACACTGAGAAAGAGCATCACCATGATTGAGACTGACCGCAAGGACGGCCGTGTCGTCGGCATCGCCGGCCCGGTGATCGACGTCGAGTTCCCGCGCGGCTCGCTGCCCGAACTGCAGAACGCGCTCGAGTTCACCGTCAACGTGGACGGTCAGCCGGTGCACATCCTCGCCGAGGTCGCCCAGCAGCTGGGCGACAGCCGCGTCCGCGCGGTGTGCATGAAGCCGACCGACGGGCTGACGCGTGGCACGTCGGTGCGCAACACCGGCCACGGCATCCAGGTGCCAGTCGGTGACCGCACCCTTGGCCACGTGTGGAACGTGTGGGGCGAGGTGCTCGACGACGACAACGCCAACTACGCCGACATCGAG
>CAZMHG010000633.1:0-2035 GCA_964565975.1 uncultured Ilumatobacteraceae bacterium
CTCTCGCTGCGGGTCTCCCGCCACACGACCGGGCGGTCGTGCCGCTTGGCCAGCACGCCCAGTAGCGCCTCTTCGGGCCAGCACTCGATCTTCGCGCCGAAGCCGCCACCGACGTCAGGGGTGATCACCCGGATCGTGCTGGTGTCCTCGATCCCGTTGGCTGCGGCGATCGTGGCCATGGCCCCCTGCGCCGCCTGGGTGGACAGCCACTGCAGCAGCCGCCCGTCGTGCCACACCGCCGCCGCGCCGCGTACCTCCATCGGGCACGGGGCGACGCGCTGGTTGACGAAGCGTCCCGTGACCACGACCTCGCACCCGTCGAAGTAGGCGTCGCCCGTGAGGTCGGGCATGCCGAGCATGGTGGTGTCGAACACCACGTTGCTGCCAGCGGCCGGGTACAGCAGGGTGGGGCTGGTCAGCGCAACCTCCGGGTCGACGATCGCCGGGAGCGGGTCGTAGTCCACGACCACCGCTTCGGCGGCGTCCTCGCCCTGGGCGCGCTGCTCGGTGAGCACCACGGCAACCGGCTCGCCGACGTAGCGAACCTTGCCCGACGCCAGCAGGGTGTGGGTGACGGCCGGGTTGAAGGCCGCGCCCACCGGCTGCAGGTCGAGGTCGGCGGCGGTGTGCACGGCGACCACGCCGGGCATCTGCAACGCTGCGGCGACGTCGATCTCGCCGAGGTTGGCGTGGGCCATCGAGCTGCGGACGTAGGTCGCATGAAGCGGGTGTGCGAGCAGCGGTTCGCGCATGTCGTCGATGTACACGCCGCCGGTCGTGAGGAACTTGGGGTCCTCCTTGCGCTGAACTCGATTGCCCAGAATGCTGCCGGCCATGTGCCCGGTTCCCCCTCTGCGCCGCCCGGTGCGACGCTTCGGAGACTAGACCTCGGGGCGCGCGCCGGGCGACGTGCGGCCGCCGTTCAGGTCGCCGGCTGGGCTCCCTGCACCAGGTGGGCGACGGCGTCGAAGGGCCATCCCGTCGGCAGGACGAGCGCGCTGTCCGGGGTGTCCACGATCGTGTACTGGCGCTCGCCGCGGCGGACGTAGCCGAGTTGCTCACGAGCGGCGCGCTCGATGCCTTGCGGCGTCTGCAGCTGGGCGATCTCGGCCTCCAGCGTGGCGTTGGCCTGGCGGACCATGTCCAGCTCGCGCCGGCGGGACTGGAGGTCGTCACGCTGCTGCATCCACGTCTGCACCGGCAGGACGAACAGGATCGCCAGCAGGGCGACGAGCACGGCGAGGGTCACGATCGCGCCGGCCAGTCGGCCGGTGACGCTGCGCAGCAGGCGCTTCTCGGCGGCGATCGGCCGGGCGACCTGGTCGAGCATCCGGCCATCGACGCCGGCCGTGTACCTGCGCAGGCGGCGCTCGGCACGGGCATCACCAGGGCGGTTCGGGCGGGTCGCACCAGCGGAGCGCGACGAGCGGGTGGTCACCGTCCGGCGGCGGCCACCCGCGGGCGGCGTCGGCTCCAGACGGACCCGGCGAATCGACGCGGTCTTGTGACCGGCCGTCGCGCGTTCCAGCTGGCGAGTGCTCATGGGGCCTAGTAATACATCTCTCCGCGCGAAAGATCGGGCATTTCCACCACGCTGCGCGCGAACGTAATAGAAACGGCCCCTTCTCGGCCCGAGGAAGCCCGCACCCTATCGCCTGTCGCGGCAATCGTCAGCGCGGGTCAGCACGGGCGGGCACGGCGCGCTGGGCGCCGGTGGTTGACCGCGCTGGTCAGCGCGGGGCCAGGGCGGCGCGGCCGTAGAACGCGGCCGATTCGCCGAGGTGCTCCTCGATGCGCAGCAGCTGGTTGTACTTGGCGACGCGGTCGCTGCGGGCCGGCGCACCGGTCTTGATCTGCCCGCAGTTCGTTGCCACGGCCAGGTCGGCGATCGTCGAGTCCTCGGTCTCGCCGCTGCGGTGGCTCATCACCGCGCTGTACGCGTGGCGGGTCGCCAGGGCGACGGTCTCCAGGGTCTCGGTCAGGCTGCCGATCTGGTTGACCTTGACCAGCACGCTGTTGGCCACCTTGCGCTCGA
>CAZMHG010000634.1:0-2033 GCA_964565975.1 uncultured Ilumatobacteraceae bacterium
GGCCTGCCCGCCGTTGTGGTTGATCTGGGCGAAGATCGGCACGCCGTGGCGATGGACCGCGTCGGTGATCCGCCGGTAGCCGGGGATCACGGCCCGATGGAACCCGTGGATCAGCTTCTCGTACGGCCAGTCGGTGGGGTGGGTGGAGTGCTCTTCGGTGATGATCAGCCCGGCGCCGCCCTCGGCGCGTGCCGCGTAGTACGCCGCGTGCTGCTCGGTCGGCAGGCCGTCGCGTGCGTAGTTCGTCAGGTGCGCGGCGAACACGATGCGGTTGCGGGTGGCCACCGGTCCGAGCTGTTGCGGCGACCACAGGTACCGAAGGGACACGCCCTGGAGGGTAGTTGCGCGCCCGGTGCCGGAGGCGAGGCTGCCACGCCCGACGCCGGGCTCCGCTCGCCGCCCGCCACCGGCCAGTAGCCTCCACCGGGATGAGTGCGGGGCCCGTCGACCCTCCCAAGCGGCGCGGCACGGCCACGTCGGCCTTCGGCGTGGGCAGGCGCGAAGGGCACGACGCGTCGGCGTTCTACGAGCGGTTCCATGCGCCCGAGCTGACCACCGACCAGACGGTCAACCCGCCGTCCGAGCTGGACGTCATCGTCCACGGCGACGCGCGGGACATGAGCCGTGTCGCCAGCAACAGCGTCGCGCTGGTCGTCACCTCGCCGCCGTACTTCGCCGGCAAGGCGTACGAGACCGAGCTCGGCGAAGGTCACGTCCCGGCCGACTACATGGCCTACCTGGAGATGCTGCGCGACGTCTTCGCCGAATGCGCCCGCGCCCTGCAGCCGGGCGGGCGGATCGCGGTCAACGTCGCCAATCTCGGGCGGCGGCCGTTTCGCAGCCTGGCCGGCGACGTCACCGCGATCCTCCAGGACGACCTGCGGCTGCTGCTGCGCGGCGAGATCGTGTGGATCAAGCAACGTGGCGCCGCCGGCAACTGCGCATGGGGCAGCTTTCAACGCCCGGGCAACCCGGTGCTGCGCGACCTCAGCGAGCGGGTCGTGCTGGCCTCGAAGGGCCGCTTCGACCGCGCCCTGGACGCCAAGACGCGCGCCAAACGCGACCTGCCCTCCGTGTCGACGATGACCCGCGACGAGTTCATGGAGGCGACCACCGACGTGTGGGAGATCCCCGCCGAGTCGGCGACGCGAATCGGCCACCCCGCGCCGTTCCCGGTCGCCCTGCCCGAGCGGCTGATCCACATGCACACCTACGAAGGCGAGCTGGTGCTCGATCCGTTCATGGGAGCGGGCTCGACCGCGGTCGCCGCCCTGCGCACCCGGCGCCACTACGTGGGCTACGACACGGACGCGGCCTACATCGAGCTGGCCAACGAGCGCATCGCGCGCAACGCGGCCCACACCCGTCACCCCACGGCCCGGCTGCGTGCCGGCGACGGTCGGATCACCGCGCCGCTCGAGGGCGGGTGGTCGTCGGCCGAGCTGGCTGCGCACGTGGTCACCGCCGCGGGGTTCACCGGTGTCGAGTCGAAGCCGGCGCTGGCACCGGGTGTCGACCTCGGCCTGCGGGCCACGGCCCCGGACGGCACCGAGTGGTGGTTCGAGGTCGCCGGCGGCAGGACGGTCAGCCGCCCCGGCCTGCAGCGCGCCGACGTGCTGTGGCGTGCGCTGGGCAAGGCCACCGTCGTTGCCGCGCTGCGCCCGCAGGCACGCTACGCCGTGCTGACGTGCGCCCTGCCTGCCGCGACCAGCGGCGCCAAGGCGCTCGAGGCCGCCTCCGGTCCCGGCCGCTCGATCGCCGCCGTGATCGACATCACCGCTCCCAACGCCGCCGCCCGCCTGCGCGCCACCAGCTGACGCGACTGCGTCACGGGCCACCCTGCCGCCGGGACGGCGGCGGGCGGGTTCAGAACAAGAGCTGGCTGACGGTGTGGATGATCAGGCCGGCCAGGCCGCCCACGATCGTGCCGTTGATGCGGATGAACTGCAGGTCGCGGCCGACCTGCAGCTCCATGCGGTCGCCGGTGGCCTTGCCGTCCCACGACTGCACGGTGGTGGCGATCAGGTCGGCGA
>CAZMHG010000635.1:0-2032 GCA_964565975.1 uncultured Ilumatobacteraceae bacterium
CACCTGGTCGAGGGGGATCCCGGCGAGCAACGTGCGCATGTCGTCGATCGAGTCGATGGCCACGCCGACCTTGCCGACCTCGCCCTCGGCCCGCGGGTGGTCGCTGTCGTAGCCCATCTGCGTGGGCAGGTCGAACGCGCACGACAGGCCGGTCTGGCCGGCACCGAGCAGGAACTTGAACCGCTCGTTGGTCGCCTGAGCGGTGCCGAACCCGGCGTACTGGCGCATCGTCCACAGCCGGCCGCGGTACATCGTCGGGTAGACACCACGGGTGTACGGCGGCTTGCCCGGCTCGCCGAGGCGCTCCGCGGGGTCCCAGCCGGCCAGGTCGGCCGGTCCGTACAGCGCTTTGATCTCGATCCCGGAGTCGGTCCGCTTGTCGTCGCTCATCACGGCCGATCGTACGCTCGCCCGCCGGGGCGGCCCAATGGGCCGGTCAGCGTGCGGCGACGACGGCGATCTCGATCAGCCACTCCGGGCGGGCCAATGCGGGCACGGTGACCAGCGTGCTCGCCGACCGGCGGCCCTGCAGGGCGCGGTCGCGTGCGGCCATCACCGCACCGAGGTGACCCATCTCCCCGACGACCACGTACGTCGTCACCGAGACCACGTCGTGGATCGTCAGTGACGCTTCGTCGAGCAGGGCGAGCATCGTCGCCCAGACCACGTCGGCCTGTTCCTCGATCCGTGGCGGGACGCTGCCGTCGGGGCGCACCGGCACGATCCCGGAGGTGTGCAACCACCTGCTCGGGGCGTCGGTGACGACGCCGAGGGCGTAGTTCGCCGCCGCGGGCGCGACGCCTGCTGGGCGGATCTCGCGGTTCATCAGCCGTGACGCTACTGGCAGCGGCGCTGGGCCGGCCGGGGGACGCTCTGCCAGACTGCGGCCATGGCACGCGCATCATCCAACGGCATCGAGCTGGAGTACGACGTCCGCGGCAGCGGCGAGCCGCTGCTGTTGATCATGGGGCTCGGCGCACAGCTGGTGATGTGGCCCGACGAGTTCTGCGACCAGCTGGCCGCCGCAGGCTTCCAGGTCATCCGCTTCGACAACCGCGACATCGGCCTGTCCACCAAGACCCAAGGCCCCTTGCCGAGCAAGGGTGCGGTGATGCGCGCGATGCTCCTGCGGCGCACCAAGCATGCCGACTACCAGATGTCGGACATGGCCGCCGATGCCGCCGGGCTGCTCGACCACCTCGGCATCGACCGGGCCCACGTGGTGGGCGCATCGATGGGCGGGATGATCGCCCAGCAGTTGACGATCGATCATCCGCAGCGGGTCAAGAGCCTGTGCTCGATCATGTCCACCGTCGGCGACCTGACCCACGGGCTCACCAAGCTCAGCCTGATCTTCAAGGCCCGCAAGCTGCTGTTCGCCGACCCCAGCCCGGACCCCAAGGTCCGACTCGAGGGCGGCGTGCAGCTCAACCGGCTGATCTCCGGACCGCACTTCGACGAGGCCAACACCCGCGCCACGCTCGAGATCGAGGCCTCCCGCAGCGATGACACCATCGGCACGACTCGCCAGACGATGGCGATCATGGCCAGCCCCGACCGCCGGCCGGGGCTCCGCACGGTCACCGCGCCGACGCTCGTGATCCACGGCCTGCTCGACCCGTTGGTACGACCGAGTGGCGGCACGGAGACGGCGCGATGCGTGGCCGGCAGCCGGTTGGTGATGTTCAACGACATGGCGCACGACCTGCCGCGCGTGCGCTGGACCGAAGTGGTCGAGGCGATCCGCGAGAACGCCGAGCGCGCCGCCTGACCCGCGGCGGCGCTACCGTCCAGACATGTCCACCACCGAGACCGAGGCCCGCACGATCGACGGGGTGCCGCTCACGCCGAAGGTCACGGATCTGGGGTTGCCGTCCCGGCCGGACACGGTCGAGGGCGAACGTCTGGCACGCAAGCAGAAGTTGGCGGGCGCGCTGCGGATCTTCGGCCGGCTCGGCTTCGGCGAGGGCGTCGCCGGGCACATCACGGTGCGCGACCCGGAGTTCCCCGACCACTTCTGGGTCAACCCGTT
>CAZMHG010000636.1:0-2028 GCA_964565975.1 uncultured Ilumatobacteraceae bacterium
GATGAAGAACCGCCCTGGCTTCACGCTTGTCGAGGTGTTGGTGGTGATCGCCATGATCCCGTAGTACGCCGCAACCCAGTTGCCGTCGGCGTTCTTCAGCCCGTCGGGGATCTGGTCCCAGGTGGACGGCTTGTACGGCTCCCACAGGCCCTGGTCGATCGCGTCCTGCGCCTTGGCCGGGCTGACGTCGATGCTGTCGGGCATGTCGGCCTGACCCTTGAGGTTGTTGATCGCGTCAAGCTCTTCCTGCGAGGAGATGTCCGGGCTGGCGACCGGGTTCTCGACGCCCGGGTACTTGTCACGGAACGACTGCAGGATGCCCTTGTAGTTCGCCCACTCGTCGGGCAGCGCGATCAGGTTGACCTTCTTCTCGGCCTTGCAGGCGTCGATCAACTCCTGGGACACGGCGGGTGCCGCGGCCGCGGTGCCGGCGGTGGTGCCCGCGGCGGCCGTCGTACCTGCCGTCGTCGCGGCGGTCGTGCCGGATGTCGCCGACGCGGAGCCGACGAGGCCCATCAGCAGTGCGGCGCTTGCAGCGCCGGCGGCCAAGGCCGAACGGCGTGAACGGATCGGGTTCATGTGATGTCTGTTCCTCCCAAGACGTGGTACAGCGTCGTACCGTACGGGGCCGTCACGGCCCCGTGGTGGCCTCATCATGACACGAAGGTGAACAACCGCCGAACGTCGAGCGGACGGCCGCAACCCACGACGCCGCCCCGCCGACGACCGCAACCCGGCTGCTTCGGCGCCGCTGTGCGGTCGCTCGTCAGTCGTCCTTCAGCGCGACGGCGTTGGGGGTGACGTTCATCTTGGGCACGTACTCCACCTCGACGTGTCGGGCCTCACCCTGCAGCGCGGCGCGCAGCTCGGCCCGGCAGCCGGCGCACGGACCGTAGAACCGTTGCTCGTGCGCCACCCCGCAGCGCGGGCAGACGTGTGTGTCGAGTGCGAGGCTCACGCCGATCGACGGTAGCGGACGCCCCAACCTACGATGGGTCGATGGCCGACACGATCGACACGTCATCAGTCGACACGTCATCAGTCGACACGTCATCGATCGACACGTCATCGATCGACACGTCGTCGGTCCGTGGGTCGTAGATCCGGATCGGGCACGGCGTCTGCCCGCACGACGGCCCGGACAGCTGCGGGTGGCAGGTCACCGTGCAGGACGGTCGGGCGGTGCAGATGCGCGGCCACCCGGATCACCCGTACAGCGCCGGCGAGTTGTGCCCGAAGGTCAACAAGTACCTCGACCGCGTGTACCACCCCGACCGGGTGTTGCACCCGATGCGGCGCGTCGGGCGCAAGGGTGATGCCCGCTTCGAGCAGATCTCGTGGGACGAAGCCCTGTCCACGATCGCCACACGGCTCCACGCCGACATCGACCGGTTCGGGGCCGAGTCGATCGTGCCGTACAGCTCGGCCGGCAACCAGTCCACGTTGGCCCACGACTTCAGCGAACGGTTCTGGAACCGCCTCGGCGGCAGCCGCCTGGCCCGCTCGATCTGCGGCACCGCGGCCGGCGCAGGCGTGGAGATGACGATGGGCACCGGGCTGGGCCTCGACGCGCTGGAGCTGGTCCACTCCAAGCTGATCCTGATCTGGGGCACCAACACCAAGCTGACCAACCGCCACCTGTGGCCGACGGTCGAGGCGGCCCGGGCGAACGGGGCGCGGATCGTGGTCATCGACCCGTTGCGCACCGTCACCGCCGAGGCCGCCGATTGGTTCCTGCAGCCGCTCCCCGGCACCGACGTCGCCGTGATGCTGGCGATGATGCACGTGCTCATCGCCGAGGACCTGATCGACACGGCGTGGATCGACGCGCACACGACGGGCTTCGCCGACCTGGCCGCGGCCGTTGCCCCGTGGACACCGCAACGTGCCGCCGCGGCAACCGGTCTGGACGCGACCGACATCGCCGAGCTCGCCCGCCAGTACGGTACGGTGCGCCCGGCAGCGATTCGCACCCTGATCGGTGCCGAGCATCACGAGAACGGGGCGATGTTCTTCCGCACGCTGGCC
>CAZMHG010000637.1:0-2017 GCA_964565975.1 uncultured Ilumatobacteraceae bacterium
TCCTCGCCACAGATGTACGCCCCGGCGCCCACACGGATGTGGACGTCGAAGCTGACGTCGGTGTCGAGGATGTGGTGACCGAGCCAACCCTCGGTGGTGGCCGAGGCGACGGCGGCGCGCATCGCCGCGACCGCCCGCGGGTACTCGCTGCGGATGTACACGTAGCCGGTGTCGGCGCCGACGGCGTAGCCGGCGATCGCCATGCCCTCGAGGATCGAGTACGGATCGCCTTCCATCAGCATCCGGTCGGCGTAGGTACCGCTGTCGCCTTCGTCGGCGTTGCCGCAGATGTACTTGTGCTCGCCGGGCGCGTCGAGCACGGTCTTCCACTTGACGCCCGCGGGGAATGCCGCGCCGCCGCGACCGCGCAGCCCCGACCGGGTGACGGTGTCGACGACCTCGCCAGGCGTCATCGCCAGCGCGGCGCGCAGGCCGGCGATCCCGCCGTGGGCCTCGTAGTCGCGACGCGAGAGCGGCACGGTGCGGCCGACGCGCCCGAACGTCAACCGCTGCTGGCGTGTGAGCCACGGGTGCTCGTCGAGGTTGCCGAGCGACAGCGGATGCGCGGTGTCGCCGGCGGCTGCGGCGAGCACGCCGGCCAGGTCGTCGGGCTGGCATGGCCCGAAGGCGACCAGGCCGTGGGAGGTGGCCACCTCGACGACCGGCTCGCACCACAGCAAGCCGCGCGAACCGGTGCGCTCGACGGTGCAGCCGGCGTCGCGCGCCGCTGCGGCCAGCTGATCGGCGCCGGCGGCCACCGCCGCGGCATCGGACGAGATGCGCACGGTGGGGCCCGCTGGAGCGGATGCCGGCGCGGCGGATCCGGCCGCCGGTACCGGTGAGGGTGATGGCGCTGGTGACGGTGCTGGTGTCTGTGCGGCATCGTCCAGCAGGCCGGCCAACCGGGCAGCCGTGGCGCGCGCGATCAGGTGCTCGCCGATGCGCGCCGACGGCCCCTGGGCGCACAGACCGAAGCAGAACACCTCGCGGACCTCGGCCCGGGCGCCGAGGCCGGCCACCGTGTCGGCCCACAGGGCTTCGGCGCCGTTGGCCTGGCAGGCTTCGGCCCGGCACACCTGCACGACGGGCCGCTCGGGCGGCGTGGTGCGGAAGTCGTGGTAGAAGCTCACCGTGCCGTGTACCTCGGCAACGCCGAGGTTGAACGCGCCGGCGAGGGCAGGCACCGAGCCGGGCGGGATCCAGCCGAAGCGGTCCTGGAGCGCGTGCAACGCGGGCAGCAGCCCGCCAGGCATCGCTGCGTAGGGCTGGATCAGCTCGTCGAGCTCGGCGCGTTGGGGAAGGGCGTGGTCGGCGGCTGGCACTGGCCGCGAGGCTACCCCATCAGATATATCACCGATCGCCGCGGGGCCGCTTCGGGGCGTCCTGCGCGTCAGTACCCTGGCCCGGTGACGACCGCAGACCTGCACGACGAGGGGCGTTCGGCCACACGGTCGCTGGTCATCGCCACGTGGGCGCTGTTCGTCGCGTTGGCCTTCCTGATCTGCGGGGTCGGTCTGTTCGGCACGGTGATCGGCATCCGTAGCCAGCAGAACGGCTTTTCCGTGCTGTCCATCGGGGTGATCGGCGCGGCGTACTACGGCGGTTTCCTGATCGGCTCCAAGCTGACCCTTGCGCTGCTGGCCAACGTGGGGCACATCCGGGTCTTCGCCGCGCTGGCCGCGATGCTGTCCGCCGACACCCTGCTCGCCGGGCTGATCGACGACGTGCCCGGCTGGGTCGTGATCCGGCTGCTCAGCGGCGTGTTCACCGCGGGGCTGTACGTCGTCGCCGAGTCGTGGCTCAACGGCGTGGCGACCAACCTCAACCGCGGCCGCCTGCTGGCGATCTACCTCGTCGTCACCGGCGCAGCGTACGGGCTCGGGCAGGTGCTCGTCGGCACGCTCCCTGCCGACGCGATGACCGGCTTCGCCCTGTGCTCGATGCTCGTCGCCGTGTCGGTCGCGCCCGTCGCGCTGTCCGAGTCGGCCGAGGCGCCGACGGTGGCGACGACCGAACG
>CAZMHG010000638.1:0-2016 GCA_964565975.1 uncultured Ilumatobacteraceae bacterium
CTGCGGGGTCATCGCGGTCTACGCCCGACTACAGAAATGGACCATCGTCGTGCCACCTGTCGCCATCTTCGGCGGACTCGGTGCGGCCGTCGTGATCGGTGCGATCGCCGGCCTGTACCCCGCCTCCCGCGCCGCCCGGCTGGCGCCGACCGATGCGCTGCGTGCGCCATGAACACGCTGCGCAAACCAGTGGCCGCTTCGGCCTGGCGGCGGTGGACCAAGCGTGTGTTCGCCGTCGTGCTGATCGGGGCGCTCGGTGCCGGTGCCGTGATCGGCGCCTACCAGTTCCGCAAGTGGCGAACCCCCAAGGCCGTCGCGGCGACACCGTTCTACAAGTCGGCGCAGGTCACCCAGGGCGACTTGGACACCGTCGACTCGTTCTCCGCCGACGCCCAGCTGGCTGCGGTGACCGACATCCTGTACCGCGGCTCGACCACCACCACCAGCACCGCGTCCGGCCCGAGCGCGGCGTCGTCGTCTGGGTCGGCCTCCTCCACCGGCAAGATGGTCACCTCGGTGCTCGCCGCCGGCACGGTGGTCACGACCGGTGACGTGCTCTACGCCGTTGAAAGCGTGCCCGTCGTCGCCCTCGAGGGTGCGCTGCCTGCGTGGCGTGCGTTGTCCAGCTCGTCGGACGACGGCCCGGACATCACCCAGCTGAAGAAGGGGCTGGTCGCGCTCGGCTACGCCGATGCCGCGATGACCATCGACGAGTCGTGGGACAGCGACCTGACCACGGCGGTGAAGGCCTTCCAGACCGGCTACGGGCTGTCCGTCACGGGCAGCGTCCCGCTCGGTCAGGTGGCGTTCGTGCCGGTCGGCACCAAGGTCGTGTCGATCACCTCGGCCGTTGGTGCCAGCGTCACCGACGGCACGGTCGTGCTGTCGCTGGCGACCGGCCAGCTGTTCGCCACGGGCAACGTGCCCACCGGCCACGAAGCGAGCTACCAGCGTGGCCAGAAGGTGACGATCGAGACCGGCTCCGGCACGACGGTCGACGGTGTGATCTGGTCGCTGACCAGCGCCACCGAGGACGGCGCGGCGGTGGTCAGGGCGCTCGTCGTGCCGACCGCGGAGATGCCCGGCGTGGCCACCGGCGGATCGGTGACGATCAAGGCGACCATCGGCCACCTGGCCAACCAGTTGCTCGTTCCGCGGGATGCGATCGCCTCACGCATCGACGGCAGCTACGTGGTCGGCGTCCTCGACCAGGACGGCAACGTGAGCTGGGTCACCGTCGAGGTCGCCGGTACGTCGGGGTTGACCGCCGCGGTCACCAGCACCGAGTTGAAGGCCGGAGACCAGGTCGCCGAGCCGAAGTGATCACGAACTGGCGGCCGGCGCCTCGCTGACATGGCGCGCTGATCTGCCGGTTGGCGGGCGGGGGCCCGCTCACTCGCCGACCGGGCGGGTCCCCGCACCGCGACCCGCATGCGAGCGCCAGCGAGGCGATGACAGGCGAACACTCAGGTGATCGGGTTGGGGGCCGGCTGACCGGCCAGCACGGCGAGCGCGTTGGTGGCTGCGAGGGTGGCCATCGCCGTACGGGTCTCGATCGTTGCCGACCCGAGGTGGGGGAGCAGGACGGCGTTGTCCAGCCCGAGCAGGTCGGCGTGCACCTCTGGTTCGCGTTCGAACACGTCGAGACCGGCGCCGGCGATCTGGCCGCGACGCAACGCGTCGGCCAAGGCGGCCTCGTCGACGACGGGACCGCGTGCCGTGTTGACCAGGAACGCCGTCGGCTGCATCCGGGCCAGCGCAGCTGCGTCGATCAGGTGATGCGTGGCGGCCGAGTACGGGCAGTGCAGCGAGACGACGTCGCTCGTCGCCAGCAGGTCGTCCATGTCGAGCCGTTCGCACTGCAACTCGGCGGCGAGCGCCGGATCGATCGCGTTGCGGTTGGAGTAGGCGATCGTCATCCCGAAGGCGCGGGCCCGCCGGGCAGTGGCGGCGCCGATCTGCCCCATCCCGACGATGCCCAGCCGTTTGCCCCAGATCCGATGCCCGAGCATCGAG
>CAZMHG010000639.1:0-2010 GCA_964565975.1 uncultured Ilumatobacteraceae bacterium
GTGTCCATTGCCCCGGGCAAGCTAGTGCATCACATCACCGTAATTTCGGATTTGTGGTGCCGCGACCGCGGGCCGCATCCGCCGGGATAGGTTCCGCCGGGGAGCAGCCTGGCGGATCAGCCGGCCGTGTCGACGGCGTAGGCGCGCAGGTCGGCCATCGAGCAGAACTCGAGCGCCGAGAGATGGGTGGCGGCGAGCACGACGTGCGGCGCCATTCCCGCTTCGAGCGCCTCTTGCCAGCGTGAGGCGCACAGGCACCAGCGGTCGCCGGCGACGAGCCCGGGGAACCCGTAGTGCGGCATCGGGGTGCTCAGGTCGTTGCCGGCCTGCTTGCTGAACACCAGGAACTCGTCGGTCACCTCGACGCACACCACGTGCATGCCGGGATCGTCGCCGCGGTTCTCGCAGCAGCCCGTCCGGTAGTACCCGGTCAACGGCTCACCCGAGCAGGTTTCGAGGATCTCGCCGAGAACGTTCAGCTGACGCATGCCGGCCATCACGCCGGCCTGACGGTGGGGATGCTCACGGCCGGCATCGGCCCGACGCTACTCGACACCCGGCCGGAGGGCCCCGCCGGCACAGGGCCCTCTCGCGCGCTGTGCAGCCGCCGCCGGTCGGCTGTGCGGCGAAGTGGCACACTTGGCCGAGCACGGGAGATCGGGGAGATCCAGGTGGACGCATCGGGGGGTCGGGGCCAGGCAGGCAAGAGCTGGGTCCGCCAAACACTGTCGGAGCTGACCCAGGCGGTCGGCGCAGAGCAGGCCACGTCGTTGCTCGGCAAGATGATGGTGGTCATCCCGGCCGGATACGACGAGCTGAACTGGCCGCCGACGGCGGCACTCGACCTGCAGATCGTCGATCGGTTGGCCGATCCGTCCGAGCCCGATCTGGCCACGGCGATGATGCACTTCGCCGAGGAAGCAGACGACGTCTGGCGGTTCCGTGTGTTCCGGCGGGGCGCCAAGATCGCCCTCGCCGACCTGCTGCCGTTGCTCGACACGCTCGGCCTGCGCGCGCTCGACGAGCGGTCGTTCGAGTTCGAGGTCTCCGACGACGTGACGGTCTGGCTGCACGACGTCGGCGTGGCCATCCCCGACGGCGTCACGATGGACGACGAACGCCAGCAGGCGGTCCGCGACACGTTCGCCGCGCAGTACCGGGGCGACATCGAGTGCGACCGGTTGAACAGCCTGGTCGCTGGTGCGGGGATGTCGGCGCGTGACGTCGAGGTGCTGCGCGCCTACGTGCGCTACCTGCGCCAGATCGGGTTCCCGTTCAGCCAGGCGTTCGTCGAGTCGGTGCTGTTGCGGTACGGGCACATTGCCGGTCAGCTGGCCGATCTGTTCGCGGCGCGCTTCGACCCGGCCCGATCCGGTCGCGACAGCGCCGAAGCAGAGTGCCGCGCGTCGCTTCTGGAAGCACTCGACGCGGTGCCTGCGCTGGACGACGACCGCACGTTGCGCACGCTGCTCGGCCTGATCGAGGCGACGGTGCGCACCAACGCCTATCGCCCCGGCGACTCGGGTGGCAATCGGCCGGTGCTGGCCGTCAAGTTCGACACGTCCAAGGTGCCCGATCTCCCGCTGCCGCGGCCGATGTTCGAGATCTGGGTGTACAGCCCACGGGTCGAGGGCGTGCACCTGCGCAACGGCCGCATTGCCCGCGGCGGTATCCGGTGGAGCGACCGGCGCGAGGATTTCCGGACCGAGATCCTCGGCCTCGTCAAGGCGCAGATCGTCAAGAACGCGGTGATCGTGCCGACCGGCGCAAAGGGTGGCTTCGTGCTCAAGCGGCCCACGTCGTCGCCCGACGAGCTGCGCGCCGAGGGCGTCGCCTGCTACCGCGAGTTCATCGCCGGCCTGCTCGACCTGACCGACAACATCGTCGACGGGGCCGTCGTCGCCCCGCCAGATACGATGCGCCACGACGCCGACGACCCGTATCTGGTCGTCGCCGCGGACAAGGGCACGGCGACGTTCAGCGACGTCGCCAACGAGATCTCTGCGGCGT
>CAZMHG010000640.1:0-2010 GCA_964565975.1 uncultured Ilumatobacteraceae bacterium
GCCGTCTACTGCAGGCACTGCGGACGATCCGGCTGGGGAGTCGGCCTGGCACCGGTGGGCACCGACCTTGCCATCGACGACGAGTCCATCCGCCGCAACCACGCGTCACGTGAAGGCCGATTCCGTGCGCTCATCTACGCACCCCGCGAAGCGGACCAGGCGACGACCGATGACGCGGTCACCGAGGGTCTGCAGTGGTTCTCGATTCGCAGCCGAAGCTTGGTCGCCGACATGCCGCGGGAGGACGACCGGGATGTCCAAGACGGCTGGGTGCTTCCAGTCCTCGTCAACGTTGGCGTGGACGCGGACAAGGCATCTAGGGACGACACCTGCCCCTCGTGCGGGCAGGAGGACGGCATCCGATTCCTGGGGAGCGCCATCGCGACGTTGATCTCGGTCTCGCTTTCGACCATGTTCGGCTCCGGAGAGTTGGACCCGCGTGAGAAGAAGGCCCTTGTGTTCACCGACTCGGTGCAGGATGCCGCCCACCGGGCGGGGTTCATCCAGGCCCGATCACACACTCTGACGCTCCGTGCCGTTCTGCGCGAGGCCGTGAGTGGAGGACCGCTGACGCTGGACGCTCTGGTCGATGAAGTCATCCGTCGCGCGGGCGACGACAGGTTTGCCCGCTATCGCGTGATCGCCCCGGATTGCGCCGATCGCGAGTCGTTTCAAGCCTTCTGGCAGACCGCGACCCTGCGCGAAGTTCCAGCGCCGGTCAGGTCGCGCGTTCGACGGCGTCTCGCGTTCGACGCGGCACTTGAGTTCGGCCTCAACTCCCGAACCGGTCGCACACTGGAGCTCACTGGGTCGGTCGCCGTCGATATCGACGTTCACCCCGAGCGGATGGCACGAGCTGCACGCGCCGTGTTGGACGGCGATGCCCTGCAGATGCTGCCGGGCACCAAGGCTCCAGACGACGAACTGTTGGTGCAGTGGGTTCGAGGCGTCCTCGACCGGATGCGCGCACAAGGGGCCATCGACCACGAGTGGTTCTCCCGCTACCGCGCGGAAGATGGACAGCGGTGGTCGATCTGGCGTGGTCGCCCACGTGGAGATGGAATGCCCGCCTTTCCCAGCGGTCGCCCGGCACCCGCCTACCCCCGGATTGGGGCGGCACTCCCCCGCGGGCGCGACTCCGGTCTTGACCCGGTCACATCTGCGCAGTCCTGGTATGCCCGGTGGACCGGGCGTGTGCTTTCAGTCAGTTCGACGGACGGTGGTCGGCTCGCACGACTACTCCTCGACCGCCTCGCCAAGGACAGGGTCCTGCACGTCACCACGAGCGAGTCTGATGCGAGTGTCTATGCCATCCCCGCGTCCGCCATCATCGTCGGCCCCGCCACCACTGAGGCTCTCGAAGCGGGCCAGCACATGCTCGCGTGCGATGTTTGCCGAGCTATGACGCCCGGAACGCCCACATTCGTATCTCAGCTCGATGGAGCCCCCTGCTTCGCAGCCCGCTGCCGGGGTCGGCTAGGACCCGCAACCGTGTCCGACGGCTTCTATCGACGCCTCTACGCCTCAGCCGACATGCGCCGCGTGGTGGCCCGTGAGCACACCAGCCTGCTCGACGACAAGACTCGGCTCGCATACGAAGACGGCTTCAAGGGCGCGCAGGATGATCCGCAGGCACCGAACGTGTTGGTGGCGACGCCAACCCTCGAGATGGGTATCGACATCGGCGATCTGTCCGCCGTATTCCTTGCCTCGCTGCCGCGGACGGTGGCCTCGTATCTCCAGCGTGTGGGGCGAGCCGGGCGACTGACTGGAAACGCGCTCAGCCTCGCATATGTCACCGGTCGAGGTGACCACCTGCCCAAGCTTGGCGACCCCCTTTCGGTCATCAATGGCGAGGTGAGGCCGCCGGCGACCTACCTCGAGGCCACGGAGATCCTTCGGCGCCAGTACACAGCCCACCTCGCCGACGTGATGGCTCGCGACGAAGGCCGGATGCACCCGCGCAAGGCCAGCGCCGCCATTGGCTCCTCCGATCCCGGCAGCTTTCTC
>CAZMHG010000641.1:0-2008 GCA_964565975.1 uncultured Ilumatobacteraceae bacterium
ACGGGCGCCCGCGCGACCGGCCGCGCAACGCCGCGTACGACCGGCGCACGCACGGCGGCGTCCCCGAGGGGCGCATCCCCGAAGGCCGCGGCGGGCTCGAAGCACACCGGCCGCGCCGGGAGTCCGGGCCAACGCCCGTCGCCGGCCCCCCGGCCGCGCCGCGGCACGCCCGCGCACCGCCCGGCGGGCACCGTCACGCATCGCGCCGGCAGCAGCGCGTCACGCGGATCGCGGCTGCATCGGCGCCCCCCGACGCGCCGTGCGGCACGTGCCAAGGCGGTCGCGGCGCGGCTGCGACTGCGCCCCGGCGACCTCAACCGCCGGATGCGCATCGTGTTCGCCCTCAGCGCCACGCTGCTGATGCTCGTCATCGGCAAGGTGGTCCTGCTGCAGACCGCTGATCGGTCCTCGTTGCTCGCCGCAGGTCGCGCCCAGAGCACGTGGAAGTCCCGACTCGTCGCCCAGCGCGGCACGATCGTGGACCTCGATGGCAACGAGCTGGCCGTCACCGTGCCGTCCGTGTCGGTGATCGCCGATCCGAAGCTGATCGAACAGCCCGAGGCAGCGGTCGCCGCGCTCGATTCCGTGCTGCACCTCGACGCCGCCAAGCGTGACTCCCTGGTCACGTCTTTCACGGTGAAGGACAAGTCGTTTGTCTACGTCGCTCGCCAGCTGCCGGTGGACACTGCGGCGAAGATCAACGCGTTGGACGTCGTTGGCGTCGACGTGATCTCCGAACCCCATCGCGTCGAGCCCGGCTCACTCGTCGCGCCCAGCCTCGTCGGCACGACCGGGATCGACGGAGACGGGTTGAGCGGCCTCGAGCTGCAGTACGACCGGCTGCTCCGTGGCGTCAACGGCACCCGCGTGCTGCAGCACGACAAGAACGGTCACACGGTCGTGGGCGGCGACATGACCGTGGAGCCCGCCATCGCCGGATCGGACCTGCTGTTGACCATCGACTCGTCGTTGCAGTACGAGGTCGAGATGCTGTTGATGCAGCGCGTCGAGGACCTGCACGCCAAGGGCGGCACGGTGATGATCGTGGACACGGCGAGTGGCGACATCCGCGCCTGGGCCAACGTGGACCGCGACAAGAGCGGCCAGGTCCGCATCAGCCCGGGCAACAACGGTGCGGTCGAGGCGCACGAACCGGGTTCGGTCGCCAAGGTCTTCTCGATCGTCGCCGCGCTCGACCAGGGCGCGGTCACCTCCGACTCCACGTTCCAGGTCCCCGGCTCGTACACCTTCGACAAGGGCACCAAGTGGCAGCGCACGATCCGCGACGCAGAGGCGCACGCCGTGGAGACGATGTCGGTCCGCAAGATCGTCACCGAGTCGTCGAACATCGGCACGATGCTCGTCGCCCGCACGGTTGGCAAGCAGGTCGTGCACCACTACCACGAGCTGTTCGGGTTCGGTGCGCGCAGCGCGCTGAACTTCCCGGGCGAAAGCCGCGGCTACCTGAAGCCTGCGGAGAAGCTGCGGTCGAGCGAGGCGGCCACCGTGGCCTATGGGTACGGCTTCGGCACGACGTCGCTGCAGCTGGTGATGGGCGTCAACGCGATCGCCAACCGCGGCGTGTACGTCGCGCCGTCGTTGCTGCGTGCGGTCGTCGATCCGTCGGGGAAGACCTCGTACAACGAGCATCCCGGCACCCATCGGGTCGTCTCGGCCACGGCCGCGTCGGAGATGGGCTCGCTGCTGACCAACGTCGTGTGCAGCGGCACCGGCAAGCCGGCGGCGATCAAGGGCATGTCGGTCGCCGGCAAGACCGGGACGGCGCTCAAGTACCAGGGCGCGGCCCTGGGTTACGGAACCCCTGGAAAGCAGAAGTACTACTCCAGCTTCGTCGGCTACCTCCCGGCGAAGAATCCCCAGGTGACGATCCTCGTCTCGATCGACGAACCTCAGGCAGTGGCCGGTTAGGTCGAGCACGTCGGCGGCCGTGCCGCGGGCCCGCTGTTCGCCCTGGTCGGCCAGGCGGCGATCCGCTAGCTCCACGTCG
>CAZMHG010000642.1:0-1999 GCA_964565975.1 uncultured Ilumatobacteraceae bacterium
GAGCCGCATGCTCGGAGCGTCGTACACGCCGGCCGACACTATCCGGACCACCGTCCGATCATGACCAGATCCGACATGATCGATCGACCCTTTGGTCGTGGACCAGCGCCGCCTCAGCCGTCAGACTCGCGCCCGATGAAGCTGTGCGCGTTCCACCTGATGCCGTACCCCGAGCTACCTGACGACTTCAACAAGAAGCATCGCAGCGTGTGGGTCGACATCGATTCCTCGCTGATCGACCCGGCCGTCGTCGCCCGCAGCTACGACGAGTACATCGGTCAGCTGATCTATGCCGACGAATGTGGCTTCGACGGGATCTGCGTCAACGAGCACCATGGCAACGGGTACGGGCTGATGCCCTCGCCGAACCTGATCGCCAGCGTGCTGGCCTCGCGTACGTCGCGCGCCGCCGTGGTGGTGCTCGGCAACTCGGTCGCGCTGTACAACCCTCCGGTGCGCGTCGCCGAGGAGATGGCGATGATCGACCTGCTGAGCGGCGGCCGTCTCGTCGCCGGCTTCCCGTGCGGCACCACGATGGACACCGCCTACGCCTACAGCACCAACCCGGGCACCCTGCGCCCGAAGTACACCGAGGGCATCGACCTGGTGATGAAGGCGTGGACCACACCGAAGCCGTTCGACTTCAACGGCCGCTTCACGCAGATGCGCAGCGTCAACATCGTGCCCCGGCCGCTGCAGCAGCCTCATCCGCCGGTGTGGATCCCTGGCGGTGGCTCGGTCGAGACGTGGGACATGTGCGCGAACAACGACTTCGTGTACGCCGCGCTCAGCTACTACGGGCACAAGATGGCCCGCGAGACGATCGGCGGCTACTGGCGGCGGCTCGAGCAGCTGGGCGTCGACGACAACCCGTACCGCCTGGCGTTCATGCAGTTCGTCGGCGTCGCCGATACCGACGAGGAGGCGTACCGGCTCTACCGCGAGCCGGCGGAGTACTTCTTCAACCGGTCGCTACACGTGTACCCCGGCTACGCCGACCCGCCGGGCTACGTCACCGAGGCGTCGGTGCGCGCCCGCTACCGGTCACAGGTTCGTGCCGTCGTGCGCCAGAAGCAGTCGAAGCACGACCTGTCGTGGGACGAGATGGTCGAGAACGGCTACGTCGTGGTCGGCAGCCCGGACACCGTGCGCGAGACCCTGGAGAGCATCGCCACGGAGATGCGCTGCGGGCAACTGCTGACGATGATGCACTTCGGCAACATGAGCGACGAGGTGTGCCGCAACAACATCCGCCTGTACGGCGAGAAGGTCGCGCCGGGTCTGCGCGGCATGTTCTCCGAGTACACCAACCACTGGTGGCCCGCCAATGTCCAGTAACGCACGAGTCCTCTACTTCCCCGGCATCGCCGGCCACCCCGGCCTGTCGCCGGCGATGCAGTCCGTCGCCGACGCCGGGTACACGGTGCTGGTGCCCGACCTCCCCGGCTTCGACGGGCGGGCCGGCTTCGTCCCGCCGGACGACCACCTCGGCTGGCTCTCGGCCACGATGGACGCCGTCGACGCGGTGATCGGCGCGGATCACACGCCCTGCCACTGGGTCGGGGCGTCGACCGGCGGGATGCTCGCCGCCGACGCTGCCGCGCTGCGGCCCGAACTGGTCGCGACGCTGACGCTGCTCGCCCCGTTCGGCATCTACGACGCCGACCACCCGGGCTTCGACCTGTTCAGCGAGCCATCGGCCGCCCGGCCGGCGCACATGTTCGCCAAGGGTGTGCCCGACGTGTTCCCGACGCGCTTCGACCACCGCGGCGCCGACGAGGCACCCGTCGCCAGATACCTGTGCGAGATCGCGATGGCCAGCATGCTGTGGCCCCTCGGCGACCGCGGCCTGGCCGGGCGCATCCACCGCCTGACGATGCCGCGCTTGACGCTCTGGGGCGAGCTCGACGAGCTGGTGCCCGTCGGCGTCGCGCCACGCTGGGCGAGCGACGCCACGGTCATCCCCGGTGGCGGGCACCTGGTCGAATGGGACTGCCCG
>CAZMHG010000643.1:0-1993 GCA_964565975.1 uncultured Ilumatobacteraceae bacterium
CACGTCGGTGATCCCGGCGCAGGCCATTCGCACCAGCGGCACCGCGGCCATCGCCCCGGACCCTTCGCCGAGGCGCATCTCCAGATCGAGCAGCGGCCGCTTGCCGAGCCGCTCGAGCAGCCTGCGGTGGCCGATCTCGGCCGAGCAGTGCCCGATCTGGCAGTGGTCCAGCGCGCCGACCCGGGCGGCGTGCAACGCGAACGCCGCGGCGCTGACCACGTAGCCGTCGATCAGCACCGGCAGGCGCCGGCGGCGGGCCGCGACGATTGCCGCGGCAATCGCCACCAGCTCGCTTCCGCCCACCTGGCGCAGGATCTCGAGCGGGTCGGTGATGCCGGCAATCCGGTCGACGGCTTGGTACACGGCCTGGCGCTTGCGGGCCAGCCCGTCGTCGTCCACACCGGTGCCGCGCCCGACCCACACGTCGACGTCGCCCCCGGCGAGCGCGGCGGTGACGGCCGCCGCGGCGGTGGTGTTGCCGATGCCCATCTCGCCGAGCACCAGCAGGTCGGCGTCGAGCGCGTCCACCGCCTGGGCGGCGATCGTGCAGATCTCGGCGAAGCGGTACTCGTCCAGCGCCGGCTCGACGCGGATGTCTCCGGTGGGTCGGCCGACGCCCACGTCGATCGCCTCGACCGATGCGCCGGCGACCGCGGCGAAGGCGGTGATCGTGGAACGGTTGGCGCGGTATGCGGCGAGCATCGCCGCGGTCACGTCGGCCGGGTAGTTGGACACGCCTGCGGCGGCGACGCCGTGGTCGGCGGCGAAGATCAGCCCGGCCGGGCGCTGGATGCGTGGCAGGGCGTGACCGTGCCACTCGGCGACCCATGCAGCCAGCTGATCCAGGCGGGCCAGCGCGCCGGCCGGACGGAGGATCTGTGCGGCGCGGTCTTCGACGGCGGTGCGCGCCGCCTGGTCGGCCGCGGGGAGATCGCCGAGTGCGTCGTTCAACCAGGTCACAGCAGCTCCCACGGATCGTCCAGCCGGACCGCCCGACCGGCGGCGAAGAACAGCACCGTGGCGGCTGCGGCGGCGACCGTCTGGTTGACCCGGCCGAGCAGGTCGCGGTACTCGCGCCCCAGCTCGGTGGAGGGGTGCACGCCGAGGCCGACCTCGTTGCTGACCACGACACTCGGCCCAGGCCGCCGAACGAGCGCGTCGACGATCGCCGACGCGTCCGGCTCGTCGCCGTGGTGCATGCACGTGGCGACCCACACGGTGAGGCAGTCGACGATCAGCAGCGCGTCCGGCGGCACGCCGGCGACGGCCGCGGCGAGCCGACGAGGTTCTTCGACCACCGGCCACGCCGGGCGCTCGGCGCGATGGCGCGAGACCCGCGCACACATCTCGTCGTCGAACGCTTCGGCGGTCGCCAGGAACACGACCGGCCCGTGGTGGCGGCGGCCGATGTCGACGGCGAGCGACGACTTGCCGCTGCGGACGCCGCCGACCAGCAGCGTGATCGAGCCCACGCCGGCCGTCAGTAGTCGATGCCGCGCTTGGCGGCGATGCCCTGGCGGTACGCGTGCTTGACCTCGCGCATCTCGGTCACCGTGTCGGCCAGCTCGATCAGTTCGGGGGCCGCGTCGCGACCGGTGACGATCACGTTGGTCGCCGCCGGCCGGTTGCGGATCTGGGCGACGACCTCGGCGGTGTCGACCCACCCCCACGTGCACAGGTAGGTCAGCTCGTCGAGGATCACCAGCTGGTACTCGCCGGAGTGGAGCACCGCGCAGGCGGTGGTCCACGCCGTGCGGGCGACGTGGCGGTCGTGGTCGAGGTTCGACGAGTCCCACGTGAACCCCTCACCGAGCGCGTGCCACGTGACGCCGAGCTGGCGGCCGATCGCTTCCTCGCCGACCTTCCAGTCGCTCGACTTGATGAACTGGACCACGGCGACGCGCCAACCGCGCGCCAGGCTGCGCAGCATCACCCCGAACGCCGCGCTGCTCTTGCCCTTGCCGTCGCCGGTGTTGACCAGGACGAGCGAGGC
>CAZMHG010000644.1:0-1990 GCA_964565975.1 uncultured Ilumatobacteraceae bacterium
TGCTGGCCGTCGCGGTCGCGCACGGCGTCGTCGACGTCCACACGCACGACCCGGACCTCGAGGACGCGTTCCTCGGCTACGTGGCGGGAGGCACGCGATGAACATCGTGCAGACCCACGTGCACCACGGCGCGCACGCCGTCGACCAGGCACCCGCGCGCCCCAGCGGCGCAGGACAGCTCGTCACGGGCGTCGAGCGGTCGCTGCTCGAGCGCTGGCGCTCGCTGCTGGTCTGGTCGCTCGGTCTGATCGGCATCTCGGCGGTCGAGATCGCCGTCTACCCGTCGATCCAGGCGACCTCGCAGGGCTGGCAGGCGATGCTCGACCAGTGGCCCGACGCCCTCAAGGAGGCGTTCCGCCTCGACGCCTACTCGTCGGGCCCGGGGTTCCTGAACACCGAGCTGTTCTCGATGATGTTCCCGATCATCCTCATCGCGGTGGCGCTCGGCGCGGCTGCGGCTGCTACCGCCGGCGAGGAGGAGCGCGGCACCGCCGACCTCCTCCTGTCGCTTCCGATCCTGCGCGGCCGGTACCTCGCGGCGAAGGTGATCGCGCTCGTGATCGGCGTGGTCGTGGTGGCGCTCGCGGGCGCGGTCACGATCCTCGTCGGCGCGCCGCTCGCGGACCTCGCCCTCGGTACGCCGGAGCTCGTCGCCGCCACGACGATGACGGTCCTGCTGGCCCTGCTGTTCGGGTGCGTCGCGCTGCTGCTCGGCGCGCTGATCGGCAAGCTCGCTGCCGCACTCGGCGGCGGCATCGGCGTCGCGATCGCCGCCTTCCTGCTGCAGGTGCTGGCGCCGATGGCCGACTGGCTGCAGCCGTGGGAGAAGGCGTCGCCGTTCTACTGGGCGCTGAACTCGCAGCCGCTGATCAACGGGTTCGACCTCGGGGCGGTGGCGCTGCTCGTCGCGGT
This sequence comes from uncultured Ilumatobacteraceae bacterium, assembly GCA_964565975.1. Lineage (GTDB taxonomy): Bacteria > Actinomycetota > Acidimicrobiia > Acidimicrobiales > Ilumatobacteraceae > JAKOUY01. Next base: position 913 of record CAZMHG010000644.1, read on the forward strand.
CTGCGCTGCCCTGCTCGCTGCGACCGCTGTCGCCTTCCACCGCCGGGACATCAACGGGCGCTAGGGATCCGGCGATGGCGCACACGGTGCTCCCAGCGGCGACGACGGCAGGGCTGAGCGTCGCGGAGGCCGGACGTCGCCTCGAGGAGCAGGGGCGCAACGAGATCCCGCCGCACGGTCGCGTGTCGCTGCTGTCGAGCGTCGGTGCGCAGCTGCGCGACCCGCTGATGATCGTCCTGCTGGTCGCATGCGTGCTCACGGTGGTCACCGGCGACCTGACCGATGCCGCGGTGATCGCGCTCGTGGTCGTGGTCAACACCGCTGTCGGCGTACGCCAGGAGCTCAAGGCCGACCAGGCGGTCGCCGCGCTGGCCGCGCTGAGCGCCCCGTCGGTACGGGTACGCCGCGGCGGCGTCGAGGCCTCGGTGCCGTCGGCGCACCTCGTGACCGGGGACGTCGTGCTGCTCGCCGAGGGCGACGTCGTCCCCGCCGACTGCCGGGTGCTCGAAGCGTCGTCGCTGCTCGTCGACGAGTCGGCGCTCACCGGGGAGTCGGTGGCGGTCGGCAAGTCCGCGCCGCACGACGAGGAGCCGGGCGAGCAGCTGTCGTCGGGGACGGTCGTGGTGAAGGGCCGCGCGGTCGCGGTCGTGGAGGCGACGGGCACGGCGAGCGCGATGGGCCGCATCGCGGCGCTGCTCGACACCCACGCCGATCCGACCCCGCTGCAGAAGCGCCTCGCGGGGCTCGGCCGGGTGCTGGCCGTGGTGGCGGTGGCGCTCTCCGGCGTCGTGCTGCTGCTCGGCCTCGTGCGCGGCGAGCCGTGGGAGCTCATGCTCGTCACCGCGGTGAGCCTCGCGGTGGCGGCGGTCCCGGAGTCGCTGCCTGCGGTCGTGACGGTGGCTCTGGCGCTCGGCGCGCGGCGGATGGCCGAGCGCAACGCGATCGTGCGCCGGCTCGCCGCGGTGGAGACGCTCGGGTCGGTGACGGTCCTCGCGACCGACAAGACCGGCACGCTCACCCAGGCGCAGATGGTGGTCGAGCAGCTCTGGACGCCGCAGCACCACGTGGCCGTGTCGGG
>CAZMHG010000645.1:0-1984 GCA_964565975.1 uncultured Ilumatobacteraceae bacterium
GCGAGCGGATCGTCTTCATCCGCACGCTCATCCAGGGCAAGCAGGGCACCGAGGCGGGCCGCTCCATCGACACCGTGGCACCGACCGGCCAGTACCTGTAGGACCCGTGAACGCCGACTGGCACCGCGCGCACGTGCTGAGTCGCGCTGCGTCGTGGGAGGACCGCGTGATCTGGCACGAGGAGCACGCCCGCGAGTGCGGCTGCCGTCGTCCGCCCGCCGACATCCAGGCCGAGCTCGACCGCCGCGCCGCTGCCGAGCCGGGTCCAGCGTCGCCCTGAGGCGGCGCCGTGGGGGACGGCGTACGCCGTTGGGTGGTCACCGGGACGCCGGGGGCCGGTAAGACCACGCTCGTCGACGCCCTGGCCGCGCGCGGCCACCCGGTCCTGCGGGAGTCGGCCACCGACGTGATGGCGGCGTATGGCTCCGGACCTCAGCCGTGGGGGACTCAGTCGCCGCTCGACGAGATCGTCGCGCTGCAGCGCCTCCGCGAGCTCGCGCCGCTGCCTGCCGGGTCCGACCACGCGGTGCTCGACCGGTCGCCCGTGTGCACCCTCGCGCTGGCCCGGCACATGGGCTACGACGTCCCGCCCGCTCTTGCGGCCGAGCTCGACCGGATCGCGGTCGAGCGGCCGTACGAGCGCCAGGTCCTGTACGTGGAGTGGCTCGGGTTCCTCACGCCGACCGACGTCCGGCGCATCGACGAGGCCGGCACGCACAGGTTCGACCGGATCCACCGCGAGACCTACCTCGAGCTCGGCTTCGAGCTCGTCGAGGTGCCCGTGCGTCCGGTCGAGGAGCGGGTCGCGGTGGCGGAGTCGCTGATCGGCCCGGCGCCAGCGCCGGGCTAGGTGTACTGACCAGGCACGTTGGTTGAAGTCGTGTGACGAGCTCGTCTGATCTTGAGATGAGCGAAGACCTCCCGGTGTGGAGTGGAGCTGTCTAGGAACCGCTTCACGCCCAGGAGGTCTTCGTGTCCCACGCTAACGCTGCCCTGACCCCGAGCCACCGGCTTCGTGTTGGGAGGTTGGTCGTCGAGGAAGGCTGGTCGGTCGCTGCGGCGGCGGACTACTTCCGGGTCTCGTGGCCGACGGCCAAGCGCTGGTCGGACCGGTATCGAGCCGCGTTCCAGGGCAGCGGCCAGCGCCCCACCGCCGCGGCGATGATCGATCGCTCCAGCCGGCCGCACCGTTCCCCGAACCGGACCTCGGAACCGGTCAAACGCCGGATCGTGCACCTGCGTTGGAAGCGGCGCCTGGGCCCGGTCCAGATCGCCGGCCAGTTGGGGATGCCGGCCTCGACCGTGCATGCGGTCCTGGTCCGCTGCAGGATCAACCGGCTCACCCACATCGACCGCCGGACCGGTGAGCCCGCTCGCCGTTACGAGCACGAGTACCCCGGATCGCTTGTCCACGTGGACGTGAAGAAGCTCGGCAACATCCCCAACGGCGGTGGCTGGCGGTTCGTCGGACGTCAGCAAGGAGATCGCAACCGGATCGCGACGCCCGGTCTTCGTCGCAGCAAGAACTACGACCCTTTGTCCGGGCATGCGTTCATCCACACCGTCATCGACGACCACTCACGCGTTGCCTACTCCGAGATCCACAACGACGAGACCGCCGAGACCGCCGCCGCCGTCCTGCGTCGGGCGACCGCCTGGTTCGCGGCCCGTGGGGTGCGCATCGAACGGGTCCTGTCCGACAACGGCTCCTGCTATCGGTCCAACCTCTGGCGCCGGACCTGCACCGAGCTGGGTATCACCCCGAAGCGGACCCGGCCCTACCGGCCGCAGACCAACGGGAAGATCGAACGCTTCCACCGGACCCTGGCCGAGGGCTGGGCCTACGCCCGCCACTACGGGTCGGAATCGGCCCGCCGCAAGGCCCTGCCAGCATGGATCCACCACTACAACCACCACCGGCCCCACACCGCGACCGGGAAGCGCCCGCCCATCACGAGATTGACCAACCTCGCTGGGCAGTACA
>CAZMHG010000646.1:0-1981 GCA_964565975.1 uncultured Ilumatobacteraceae bacterium
GCTGAACCCGGCGCTGCGCCGGTCGTGGCGTGGTCGCCCTACGCCGGCGGCGACGTCGCCGCCACGGTGTTGGCCGGCACGGCTGGCAATGTCTCCACGGTCGTGCCCTCCGTGCCGGCGGTGTCGGTTGACGGCACGACCGAACCGGTGGTCGGCACGGCGGAACCTGGCGGGGCCTCGGGCACCGAGGCGGGGATCGACTCCGGTGGCTCGGTGACGTCTGGTGCGGCCTCGCCGGTGCAGGTCACCTTGGTGATCGTCTGCGACTGGCGGTTGAAGGTGGTCGTGCTGCGCGAACCGAAGCGGCTCATGAAGTCGCCGAGCGATTCCGTCTCGAAGTCGCACAGCCGCTGCACGACCGACTCTCGCTTGAGCACCCACCCGTTGGCCAGCAGGACGTCGTTGTCGCGCCGCAGCTCGGTGATCGCCGGCAGGGTGACCGTCGCCCGGTACGGCGCTTCGATCAACGAGAACCACATCACGGCCTGACCGAGCAGGTCCACCGCGACCCAGCACCGCGCCGGGTCGGACAGCTTGGTGCAGGTCACCACGCCTGGTGTGCCGGGGGCGATGTAGACGCGGCGCTGGCCGTCGAGGATCAGCTCCATCGCCTTGGTGGTCTTGCCGTCCTTCATCGCGAAGCCGGCCTGCGCGGTGGTCAGGTAGACCGGCTCGATCAGGTCGATGTGCCGCTCGCCGCTGCTGCCGTTGGTCACGGCGATGAAGCTGGACTGCTGACGTGGGGCGGCGACGGCGACCAGTCCGGCGAGCACGACGAGGGCGAGGATCGACGCCAGGAATCGCCAGGACAGCACTTCGCGCACGTGTCGATGGTACGCGAGCCCACTGCCCGGACGGCGGCGCCTCGCAACGCGAGAGCCGGCGCTGCGCCGACACCGCCGGTACTCTCGGGTCCGTGGGAGCCGAACCGTGCCGGATGCTGCTGTTGCGCCACGGGCAGAGCACGTGGAACCGCGACGGACGCTGGCAGGGCACGGCCGACCCACCGCTCACCCACCTCGGGCGCAACGAGGCTGCGCAGGCTGCCGCGACCCTCGCTGCCGAGGGCGGCTTCCACGCGGTGTGGTCCAGCGATCTGCGACGGGCACGGGACACTGCCGTGGTGCTCGCCGCGGCACTCGACGTGCCGGTGTACGAGGAGCCGCTGTGGCGCGAGGCCCCGTTCGGTCCGTGGGAGGGACTCACCCGGGCCGAGGTCGAGGCCGGCTGGCCGGGCTACCTGCGGGCCAACCGCCGTCCCGAGGGCGCCGAGCAACTCGACGAGTGCATCGCCCGCGGCCGCCGCGCGGTCGCGACGCTGGTCGCCGCGGCCGGGCCAGGTACCACCGTGGCCGTCGTCTCGCACGGCGGGCTGATCCGCATGCTCCGCTACAGCTACGGGCTGATCGACGGCGCCTATCCCAACCTGTGCGGCTTCTGGCTGGCGGTCGACACGGAGGACGGCGAGGTCACCTGGGGTGACCAGATCCTGCTCGGACACCTCCCCGCGCCGGTCACCCTGTGATCCTGCCTCGTTGCGCCGACCGCGTGGTCGCGGTGGCACGCCACCGGCTGGCGCGCTGATGACGATCCACCTTCGCCGGCGCCGCACCGGCATGCCGACCCAGCCGGCTCTCTTCGACCTCGCCGTGGGCGCACCGCAACCTCAGCCCGCGGAACCGGTCCAGCCACCCGGGCCGGCCGGCGGGCCGACGGCTGGTGCTCCGACGACTGGTGCTCCGACGACTGGTGCTCCGACGGCTGGTGGTCCGACTGGTGCTCCGGCGACCGCGGTGGCGCTGGCCAGCGGGTTTCGCGTGGAGGTCGTGCGCTCGAAGCGGCGCAAGAAGACGGTCGGGGCGGCGCTGGTCGGCGACGTGCTCACGGTGACGGTCCCGTGGTGGATGCCGCTGGCCGAGCACGACCACTGGGTCGAGGTGATGTCGCGGCGCTTCGCCCGCCGGCGGCAGACGGAACGAGT
>CAZMHG010000647.1:0-1976 GCA_964565975.1 uncultured Ilumatobacteraceae bacterium
GTCACGCCGCCGGCATCGTCGACGGCGTGCGCCACGGCGACCGGCGCGGGCGACTCGTGCAGGTCGAATCGCAATGGTCGGGGACCGCCCGCGTGGTGGGTGACGCGCACGCGGGCGACGCCTTCGGCCGGTGCGTCGATCCGGAGCGTCAACGTCCCGGCGTTCAGCGTCGCACCGCGGTGGACGACTCGCTTCGTGGCGGCCAGGACGTCGAGCCGGTCGGCGCCGCGCTCGACACGGTAAGCCTCGACCGCGGGACGGATCGTGTAGCCGGGCCGCGTCAGCCAGAACCCGTCGGTGAACTTCATCGTCGAAGGATCAGTTCGTCAGCGGCCGACGTTCTGCTTGCGGCGCCGGGCGAGGGCGTCGACGATCGCTGCCAGCACGAGGAAGCCACCGGTCCACATGAAGTTCTCGCCGGCCGTTCGGCCGAGCAGGCCGAGGCCGTTGTCGATCATCGCGAACGCCAGTGCGCCGACGGCCGCGTTGGCCATCCGGCCACGGCCGCCGAACAGGCTGACGCCCCCGACGACCGCTGCGCCGACACCGCTGAGCACGATCTGGCGGCCTGCGGTGGACTCGACGTTGGTGATGCGCGCCGCGTGCAGCGTGCCGGAGATGATCGCCAGCGTCGAGCAGATCATGAACCCGGCGATGCGCATCGTGGCGACGTTGATGCCCGCGCGGCGGGCGGCCTCGGGGTTGCCGCCGACGGCGTACAGGTGGCGGCCGAAGCGGGTGCGGTCGAGCACGAACGTGCCGAGGAACAGGATCAACAGGATCAGCGGGACGACGCGCGGTACGCCGGCGATGCGGATCTTCGTCTGGCTGCGGTTCTGGTTGAGCACCCAGACGGCGACCGCGCCGATGGCGGCGACGATGCCGACCTTGATCGCCGGGACGGCGATCGGCCCGTTCTCCACCCCGGCCGCGGTACGGCGCGAACGGTCCCACATGATCATCAACGACCAGCCGACGATGACGACGACCAGCAGCAGCCAGCCGAGCCACGAGGACAGGTTGGCGTTCATCAGGCTCTTGATGAACTTGACCTTGATCGGGAACAGCCCGCCGTCACCGAGCAACGTCAACATCAATCCCTGGTAACCGAGGAAGAAGGCCAGCGAGACGACGAACGACGGCACCCCGAGCCTGGAGACGACGTTTCCGATGACGAACCCGGTGGCCACGCCGATCAGCAGGGCGACGATGAACGCCATGCCCCACGGCCAGCCGTGCTTCATCAGCACGACGAACGCGGCCATTCCCACCCCACCGGTGGTCCCGGCGGAGAGGTCGATCTCGCCGAGGATGATCAGGAACACGAGCGCCGCGGTGATCACGGTGAGCTCGGCGCCCTGGACCAGCAGGTTGGCGAAGTTGATCTTGCTGAAGAAGATCGACTTCTGCCAGGTGAAGATCACGCTCAGCAGGAGGATCGCGACGATCGCCGGGAGCGAGCCCATCTCGCCGCCCTTGACCCGCTTCCACCACTCACGCATCGAACCGGCCAGGGTGTTGGCCACCGGTTCGTGGATCGAGTCCGGCACGTTGGTCATTGCGCCACCTCCGTGGTGTCCATCGACTTGATCCCGGTGATGTAACCGACCACGTCGTTGCGGTTGGTGTCGCCGGTCGCCAGGTTGGCGACCATCTTCCCGAGGTACAGCACGCTGATGTAGTCGGCGACGGCGAACACGTCGGCCAGGTTGTGGCTGATCATGATCACGCTGACCCCGGCGTCGGCGAGTTGTCGCACGAGGTGCAGCACCTGCTCGGTCTGCGCGACGCCGAGCGCCGCGGTCGGCTCGTCGAGGAGCACCAGCTTGGCGTTTCGCAGCACGGCGCGGGCGATGGCGACCCGCTGGCGCTGACCGCCGGACAGCGAGGCCACCTTCTGGCGCACGGACCGGACGGTGCGCACGGACAGACGCTTCAACGTCTGCCCGGCGAGCAGTTCCATGGTCGCCTCGTCG
>CAZMHG010000648.1:0-1971 GCA_964565975.1 uncultured Ilumatobacteraceae bacterium
GTCGTCGAGGCAGCGATGAACCGCTTCGCCGCGGCGACGCGTGCATCGCCGTTGTCGAACACGACCCAGTTGTCCGGCCCGCTGACCGTCTGATGGTCGCCGTCGAAGCCCGGCAGGGGCACGACGCCGTAGTCCACGCCGCCACCCTTGAACGTCTCCAGTGCCCACGGCCCGGTGATCGTCATGGCGATCTTGCCGGCGGCGAACAGGTTGGAGATCGCGTTGCTGTCGGTGTCGACGTACATGCTCTTGTCGTCGATCACCATGCCGCGCAGCAGCTCGAGCACCGCGGCGAACTGCGGTTGATCGAACGTCGGGGTGGTGCCGTCGTCGCTGATCGCCTTGCCGCCGCGCTGCCAGACCATCGGCCAGAACCGCCACACGGTGTCCTCGTCGGCGCTGATCGGGTAGGCCGTCCCGAACACCTTGTCGTTCTGATTGGTGAGCGCCTTGGCCGCAGCCTTGTAGTCGTCCCACGACCAGTCCTTGGTCGGTTCGGCCACGCCGGCGGCCTTGAACAGCGCCTTGTTGTAGACGAGGGCCAGGTTGTCGACGAGTGCCGGGACACCCTTGACCTTGCCATCCACCGTGGCGACGGCGCGCTCGCCCTCGTAGAAGTCGCTCCACCCGAAGGCCGGGTCGGCGACGAAGTCGGTGAGGTCGACCACCTTGTCGCTGCGCGAGATGTTCGGTGTGTCCGTGCCGAACACGTAGGCGATGTCCGGATAGCTGCCGGTCGACAGCACGGTGGTCAGCTTGGTCAGCATGTTGTCGGCGATCGAGCCCTGCTCGGCGGTGACCTTGATGTCCGGGTTGGCCTTCATGAAGTCGGCGACCACCTGATCCATCTGCTTGGCGGCGACATCGACCTGGCCGTGCCACAACGTGATGCCGACCTGGTCGGCGATGCGCGCCTGGGTGGGCGTGGCGGCAAGGCCGGCAGCGAGCGTGCCCATTGCCCCGGTGGCGAGTACGAACGAACGCAACTTCATGGTGCTTCCCCCTTGGCGGTCTTGGCGCCGTGTCGCGCAGACCGGGTTGTCGGTAGTCGGTGTGGTTCGGCTGGCGCCGCCCGGTTCAGGTCCCGAGGACGACGGATCGGGTCAGGCGGTTTGGTTGGTCAGGGTTCAGGCCGCGTGCCAGGCAGGCGCCAAGGGCGATCCGTTGGGCGATGACGAGTTGCCCGAGCGGGTCGCGATCGTCGTGCCACACGGTGGCGCCCGTCGCGGCGAGGTCGTCGACCAGCCCGGGGGGTGGGCTGCCGAACAGCTGGATCAGACTCCGCGGCCCGGCGACGGCGATCGGGCCGTGGCGGTAGTCGAGGGCGAGGTGCGACTCGCTCCACGCCTGGGCCATCTCGCGTACCTTCAGCGCCGCTTCGTTGGCGTAGCCGAGGTTCGCGCCGTCGGCGAGGAAGACGTAGTGGGTCACGGCGCGCAGGTCGGGCAGGGGAGCGGACAGCGCCTCGGTGGCGATCCCGGCGAAGTCGGTGTCCTCGCCCGTGGCCGCACGGAACATGACGATCAGCGACGTGGGGAAGCGGGTCTGGACGACCGATTCCTCGTCGGCGAAGTCGAGCAGGATCACGTCGTCGACCAGTTCGGCGAACGGCGCGCCGGCCCGCCCGGCAACGGCCGTGATCCCGACGCGTTCGGCCCCGGCGAGCGACGGCAACGCGGCCAGCACCTCGGTGGTGGTCGCCGATCGGCTGATCGCCACGGCCATGTCGTAGGGCCGCGCCAACACCTCGCTGGCGAAGGCCGCGTCGGTTTCGCCCAAGCCGCGCCGCTCGCGCACCGATGCCAGGACCTGGCTGACGAACGCCGAGGTCCCGCACCCGAAGAAGACGGCGCGGCCGCGGCCGACGAGCAGGTGCGCGTTGGCCCGACCGAGCTTTGCCGCGGCGGCCCACACGGCGGGCTGGCTGGCGATCTCGGTCGCGGTGTGACCCTGGATCCCGGCGGTGTGGCC
>CAZMHG010000649.1:0-1965 GCA_964565975.1 uncultured Ilumatobacteraceae bacterium
AGCGAGTGGTGTGCGTGATGAACACGCCCGGCCGTTCGCGGCGGCTGGCCTGCCGCGCCTGTCGTGCGATCCAGCGCTGCGCGTCGTGTGGCGCTGGCGTGGTCCAGGACGAGGACCGTAACCTGGTGTGCCGCCAGTGCCAGACGGTCCGCCCGCCGGTGTGCCAGGCGTGCGGCAGCACGGCCCTGGCGAACATCCGCCCGGGTGTCGGCCATCTGGCCGAAGAGCTCTCGGTTGCCGCCGGTCGCACCGTGGCCACGGTCACGGGCGCGACGGGCGAGCTGCCCGACGCCACGGCGTTCCTCGGCACCGAAGCGGTGCTGCATCGCGTCGGCCGGGTCGACGCGGTCGTCTTCGTCGACCTCGACAGCGAGCTGTTCGCCCCGCGCTACCGGGCTGCCGAGCAGGTGCTCGGATTGCTCGTCCGTGCGGCGCGGCTGGTCGGTGGGCGCCATGGTGCTGGCCGGATCGTGATCCAGACCCACGATCCGGGCAACGCCGTGATCGACGCCGTGTGCCACGTTGATCTGGCCAGATGGGCCCGCCACGAAGCCGCGCACCGCGCCGCGCTCGGACTTCCGCCGTTCGGCGCGTTGGCCGAGATCTCGGGGTCCGGTCACTCCGTGTTCGGCCAGGTCCTCGGCGTCGGCATCGACGCGGTGGACCTTGGCGATCGCACCATCGTGCGCGCCGCCGATTGGATGTCGCTCGGTGAGGCGCTGCTCGCCGTGCCGCGTCCGTCAGGCGCCAGGCTGCGCGTCGTGGTCGACCCGGCGCGCTGACACGCACAGGACGCGATAGCCCGACGAGCTCGCCTGGCGTGACGTGGGCAGGCCATGGCCCTCGAGCCAGCGTTGCAGCGAGTCGGAGCCGAGGTGCTTGTGCACCACCAACCATGCCGCGGCGTCGGGCCGCAGCAGGCCGAGCCAGCGGGTCAGCATCGCGTGCAGCGCCGCTTTGCCGACGCGGATCGGGGGGTTGCTCCACAGCCCGTCGATCGGGCGGTCGGCGAACTCGTCGGGGTGCACCACGTGCACGTTGGTCAGCCCGTTGCTGGCGGCGTTGTGCGCGCACAGCTGGCGGGCGCGGGGGTTGACGTCGACGGCCCACACCGCGGCCTCCGGTGCACGCCTGGCCATCGTCAGCGCGATCGCGCCGGTGCCGCATCCCAGGTCGACCAGGTCGCCGCGGGAGGGCGGCGCGGGCACCTTGCCGAGCAGCAGCTTGGTGCCGGCGTCGACCTGCCCGTAGCCGAACACGCCGTGGTCGGTGCGCAGCGTGAGGTGGCCGTCGGCCAGCCACAGGTCGACGTCGCGCGGATTCGACGGCGTGCCGGCGGCGAGCTCCTCGTCGAAGTAGTGCGGGCCGGTCGATGGCATGCGCTCTGTAGCCTGGCATGCATGGCCCAGGCGATTCGCACCTTCGGCGACCCGGTGCTCAAGAGCAAGGCCGCGCCGATCACGCAGATCGACGGCAAGGTCGCCCGCATCGTCGACACGATGTTCGACTCGCTCGACGCCACCGACAACGGCCTGGCGCTCGCTGCCCCGCAGATCGGCATTCAAAAGCAGGTCATCGTCTGGGACCTGGACGACGACCCGCAGGCGCTGATCAACCCCGAGATCGTCGAGTCCGACGGCGAGTGGGTGTACGACGAAGGCTGCCTCAGCATCCCCGGGTTGTACGTCGAGATGCTCCGCCCGAACCGGGTCCTGGTGCGCGCGTGGACGCTCGAGGGCAAGCAGATCGAGATGGAAGCCGACGAGCTGATGGGCCGGATGTTCCAGCACGAGATCGACCACCTTCACGGCGTGCTGATGTTCGAGCGGATGACGCCCGATCAGCGCGGCGAGGCGCTCGCCGAGTACCGGCGCCTGGTCGAGGATCCCAAGCAGTCGGGCCGGTCCAAGCGACTCTCGCTGAAGTGACGGCCGTCCGGCCGGACATGGCCGCGGTGCCCGGCGT
>CAZMHG010000650.1:0-1965 GCA_964565975.1 uncultured Ilumatobacteraceae bacterium
GCATCCAGTCGGCGACGTCAGCGGTAGCGAACCAGCCCGCCATGTCGGTGTCAGGGTTGATCCCCTGCTCCCGCAGTCGGGTCCGCACATGCTCCCGCTGCTCGATGGCCCAGGCCCGATCCTTGGTCTTCTTGTCATGGACTTCATCCCCGATGATGAGCACATCGTGGTGTCGGGTCATGAGAGCTCGGCGACGCCGCTGCAACGAGCGGCTCAGGTAGCGCTGGTCAAGAGGTAGCACTCCGCCGTTGAGCGTCTCCGCGTTGTGTCGCTCCCGCTGAGGGAGCAAGATTTGCGAACTCGTGAGCTTGTAATAGAGCTGCCTCATCGTCCTGAACTTCGCTGGCTTCCGTCGCGCGGCGCCGAGCAGCTCCTCCTCCAGTTCGAGCGTTCCGACCACGGCAATGTGCCCAGCGCGAAACGCGCGCACGAGCAGGTCAGTCGTCAACGGCCCCTCGGGGTGATCGGCCAGGTCGTTCCACACGTTGTTGTCGAGGAACACGAGCACACCCGGAGTCTGGTACGTCGCGCCGAACGACTTCACAGCAGTTGTCGAAGTCCTGCAGCTGGATCGCGCCGGGGCACAGCCGGTACCGCCGAACAACCATCGCGCACCCCTGGCGTATGGTCGTCGTCGTGCCCGCAGACACGTTGGTGGACATCGCCAAAGACACGGCTTCGACGGCCTTGCGCGCCTTCGCCACTGCCACCGTGAACCGGTTCGTGGCCAACGTGCAACGCGACCGGGGTTCGAAGAAGCCGAACATCAAGGACGCCATCGAGCGAGTTGTGAGGGGCGCAGACGAGGGAGCCCTTGCGCTTCAGGTCGCCGAGTCGCACACCTGGGCGTCGACAATGCACGTGCAGGGCATGCCCCGGCCGGTACAAACTGGTTCGACGTCGATTGCGTTGGAGATGGCTGCGGTCTCGCGCCGCTTTCGGGGACTCGATCGGCCGGACGAGGTCCTTGAGGAGCGCGACCTTCTTGTCGGCCAGGACAGCTTCCTGGTACTCGGCGACCCTGGCTCTGGAAAGACCACCACTCTCAAGCGCCTCACCCTCTCGATGTTCGATGAGGAGACGGTTGAGACGACCACGCAGCTTGCCCTTCCTGTCGTCATTGTCTGTCGCGAGATCGACTGGGCGACCGTCCACCTCGGTCCGGAGATCGGGCGGCGGCTCGGTGTAGACCTCCAGCGCGTCATCCGCGAGCTCGACCTCGCCGACTCGGATGCGATCTCCCTTGCGGCGGAACTGCTCGATCAAGCGAACTGTTTACTGATCGTCGACGGGATCGACGAGATCGCGGATCCGGCTCATCGGCACGCGGTCCTCAACACGCTCGATCGAATCGAACGGACATCGCGTAACGCCAAGATCGTGTGCTCGTGCCGATCTGGAGACGCACCGCACCTCGAGGGATTTCGTACCGCCGAGCTGCTCCCCCTCACGGTCCAGCAGTGGTCAGCCATTGCCTCGCGCCGATTGACCAGCACCTCCGACTTCTTCGACCGGGTCAGCGAGGCCGGCATCGATCAACAACTGCTCGACCGGCCGCTGTTTCTCAACCATCTCATGCAGGTCTTCGAGGTCACTGGAGGGTTGCCCGAGCGGCCGGTCGATCTGTACAAGCAGATCACTCGTCTACTCATCCACGAGTGGGACGAGCAGAGGCGTGTCAAGCGTCGATCGGCGTATGGCAGCTTCGATCCATCCACGAAGCAGGAAGTCCTGCAAGAGATTGCGTTTCAATTGACGGCACAAGGGCTTGCAAGCTTCGACGACGATGATCTGTTGGAGATCTTCACCGACATTGCGCCGGTCTTCGATCTCCCCACGAAGCAGGGTCGGCGGATCGTTCGGGAGATCGAATCCCACGCTGGAATCATTATTGAGACGCCTGCTGGGTTCCAGTTCAGCCACTTCACGCTGCAGGAGTACCTCTGCGCCGAGAATCTCGTTCGC
>CAZMHG010000651.1:0-359 GCA_964565975.1 uncultured Ilumatobacteraceae bacterium
TGCGAGGTGTGCAAGGGCGCGCGCTACAACCGGGACACGCTGGACATCGAGTTCAAGGGCAAGAACATCGCCGAGGTGCTCGACATGCCCGTCGCCGAAGCGGTCGAGTTCTTCGCCAACCAACCGGCGATCGGGCGATACATGCAGACGCTGATGGACGTCGGGCTGGGATACGTGCGTCTCGGCCAGTCGGCGCCGACGTTGTCGGGCGGCGAGGCCCAGCGCGTCAAGCTGGCCACCGAGCTGGCCAAGCGCAGCACGGGGCACACGATCTACCTGCTCGACGAGCCGACGACCGGCCTGCACTTCGACGACGTCCGCCGGCTGCTCACCGTGCTGTCGCGGTTGGTCGACCAGGG
>CAZMHG010000651.1:369-1957 GCA_964565975.1 uncultured Ilumatobacteraceae bacterium
AGCACAACCTCGACGTGATCAAGACCGCCGATTGGCTGATCGATCTGGGGCCCGAGGGCGGCCGCGGTGGCGGGCGGATCGTCGCCGAGGGCAGCCCCGAGGCCGTCGCCAAGGTTGCCGGCAGCCACACCGGCCGCTTCCTGAAGCCGCTGCTGCGCTGAGGCGGGCCTGCGGCCCAACCGGCGATCTGGCGGGTCAGCGCTCGCGCAGCCGCTTGCTCAGCTCGTTCAACCGGGCCTTCTCGTCGCGGGTCAGCGAGTCCATCCCGGTTGCGCCGATCTTGTCCAACAGCACGTTCAGCGCGGCCTCGTCGGCGGCGTGGTCGGTTGCCGTGGCCGGCGCGGCCCACGGACCGGCGAGGACCTCGGCGTCGGTGTGCCGGCGGCGCGGCGTGCTCGGCCTGGCGACGGCGGCGCGCCGAGGGGTCCTGGCCGTGCGGCGCAACGCCGGGAACGTGCTCAGCAGGCCGAACATCCGGGCCCCGATCAGGGCGACGACGATGGCCAGCAGCTCGACCAGCAACTGTCCCCACACGCGGTTGCCGACGAGACGCATCACGTCGATGAACACGAAGATCGCCGCGATCGCCCACGCCGGGATCCCGAAGAAGAACATCGCGCCCGGGTTGTCGAGGGCGAACACGACCAGCAGGCCGGTCCCCAGGATCGACAGGCCGTAGGCGTAGCCGGTGTCGGCCGAGAAGGTGAACAGGCTGACGAAGGCTGCGGGGAGCACGGTCATCGCCGCGATCAGCGTGGTGAATCGGCGCCTGCCGACGAGGTCTTCGATGCGATGCCCGACGAACCAGAAGAACGCCAACGTCAGCACCACCCAGATCTCGGTCGGCGGGTTGAGCACCGGCCAGGTGACCAGCCGCCAGACCTCGCCGGAGCGCACCGACCCGCCGTAGAACGCCAGCTTGGCCGCCGCTTCCTGGCTGATCGCGTACACCAGCATCGACGCGACGCCGAGGAAGACGAGCAATGCGGTGGTGGTGACGTCGACCGAGCCGACCCGGAACCACCCGTCGCGCGCCGGACGCTCGGGAAGACGGAACTCGTACCGGCCGGGCACGGATGCACCCTACCCTTGGGTCCGATGGTTCAGCGCCCGCCCGCCGGCACGATTCCGGACGCTCCGGGCAGCTACCAGTTCAAGGATTCGCTCGGTCGGGTGATCTACGTCGGCAAGGCCGCGAGCCTGCGCCAGCGGCTGTCGAACTACTTCCAGGACCCCCGCAACCTGCACGTTCGCACCGCGCAGATGGTCCAGACGGCCGAGTCCGTCGAGTGGATCGAGGTGCGCAACGAGGTCGAGGCGCTGATGCTGGAGTACAGCCTGATCAAGTGACGACAAGAGCTACCCGTTCCTCGCGGTGACCGTCGACGAGATGTTCCCCCGGGCGCTGGTGATGCGCGGCCGCAAGCGCAAGGGCACCCGCTACTTCGGCCCGTACGCCCACGCCTACGCGATCCGCGAGACCCTCGACCTGCTGGTGCGCAGCTTCCCCATCCGCACCTGCAGCCCGAGCAAGTTCAACCAGCACCAGCGGCTCGGCCGGCCGTGCCTGCTGTTCCACATCGAGAAG
>CAZMHG010000652.1:0-1955 GCA_964565975.1 uncultured Ilumatobacteraceae bacterium
GCTCGTTCACCTCCGTGTCGCTCGACCCGCCGCTCGTCGGCTTCCTGCCGATGGTCACCAGCGACCGCTGGCAGCGCATCCACACCAGCGGCTCGTTCTGCGTCAACGTGTTCGGCGCGAGCCACGGCGAGCTGTGCTGGCGCTTCGCCAAGAGCTCGATCGACCAGCCGTTCGACGGTGTCGCGTGGACGCCCGCGCCGGAATCGGGCGCGCCGATCATCGACGGGGTGATCGCCTGGATGGACTGCACGATCCACCAGGTCGTCCCGGCCGGCGACCACCACTTCGTGATGGGCGAGATCCGCGCCCTCGAGCACGCCGACGCCAGCACCGAGCCGGTTCCGTTGCTGTTCTACCGCGGCGGGCTCGGCTCGTTCTCGCCGTTGGCCGGCTGACATCGCCGTGTCGGGCGCGTCCGGGTCCAACTCGCCCGGTCCAGCCGGCGCATCGCCGGCGCGCGTCGTGGCCGACGCGGTCGCCGACGTGGTCGCCGTGCTGGTGTTCGTCATCGCCGGCCGCGGGAGCCACCACGAGTCCGGCTCGTTCGTCGCCTCCACGCTGCGCGTCGCCGCGCCGTTCCTCATCGCCCTGGCCGCCGGCTGGTTGCTGAGTCGCGCCTGGCGGGCACCCAGCACGCTCGGCGTCGGCCTGGTGGTGTGGGTCGTCACGGTCGCCGGTGGCATGGCCGTGCGCAAGTGGCTGTTCGACCGCAGCGTGGCCGCGTCGTTCATCGTGGTCGCCAGCGTGGTGCTGATGGTGCTGCTCCTCGGCTGGAGGTTCGTCGCCAACCGCGTCCACCGCTAGGGCGCATGGCGCACGTCACAGCTCGCGGTGACCAAAGGCCCTCCTGTCGCTGATACCCGCATGGGTATGGTCGAGGTGAAAGCGAGGGCATCATGGGCAAGCGGATCGTCATCCTCGGTGGAGGGACTGGGGGCACGCTCACGGCGAATCGCCTCCGCAAGGCGCTCCCGTGGCACGAGTTCGAGATCACCGTCGTGGACCAGGACAACTCGCACGTGTACCAGCCCGGCCTGTTGTTCGTCCCGTTCGCCCTGAGCCACGGCGACGACATCGTGCGTACCCGCGACCACCAGTTGCACGGCGGCATCACGTTCGTCCACGAGCCGATCGACCACGTCGACATCGAGCGCGAGGTGGTGGTGCTGGGCAACACGGCGGAGCTGACCTACGACGTCCTGGTGATCGCCACCGGGGCGGTCCTGTCGCCCGAGGAGACACCTGGCCTGGTGTGGTCTGACACGGTGCACACGTTCTACGACCTGCCGAACGCGACCCGGCTGGCCGACGCACTGGACACGTTCGTGGAGGGCCGGATCGTCGTCAACGTCGTCGACATGCCGATCAAGTGCCCCGTCGCCCCGCTCGAGTTCTGCTTCCTCGCCGACTGGTTCTTCTCCAACCGCGGCCTGCGCGACCGAGTCGAGCTGACCTACGTGACGCCCCTGGACAACGCGTTCACCAAGCCGATCGCCGCGTCGCGTCTGGGTGACCTGCTGCACGACAAGGACGTGCACCTGACGACCGAGTTCAACACCGGCGACGTGATCGCCCCTGCCGATGGCCAGCCCGGAAAGCTGGTCGGCTACGACGGGCGGGAGGTCCCCTTCGACCTCGCCGTGGTCATCCCCGTGCACAGCGGCGCGGCCTACGTCGGCCGTAGCGCAGGTCTGGGTGACGCGCTCAACTTCGTGCCGAACGATCCGCACACGCTGCAGTCCACGGTCAGGCCGAACATCTTCGCCATCGGCGACGCGACCACCGTGCCGGCGTCGAAGGCCGGATCGGTGACCCACTTCGAAGGCGAGGTGCTGGTCGAGAACATCCTCAGGTTCCTGCGCGACGAGCCACTGGACGCGAGCTACGACGGGCATGCCAACTGCTTCATCGAGACCGGTTTCGGCAAGGCGCTGCTGATCGACTTCTTCTACGAG
>CAZMHG010000653.1:0-1699 GCA_964565975.1 uncultured Ilumatobacteraceae bacterium
TGCCAGGGCGCGGCGACGTCGGCCGGGTGACGATCGACGCCGACACCGTGCTCAAGCGCGCCCAGCCGGCGATGGTTCCACGCGAGTTGCACGCCAAGCGGCCGCGGCGCCAGGCCAGCTGACCCGCACCACACCCCGATGAACATCTCGGAAGCCCTGGCGTACCTCGACGAGCACGCGTCCTACGACGTCACCGGCCGCATCGAATCGCCCACCCTGACCCGCATCGAGGCCCTCGTCGGCGCCGCCGGCGACCCGCACCGCGCGGCACCGGTGATCCACGTCACCGGCACCAACGGCAAGGGCTCGACGTCGCAGATCATCAGCCAGCTGCTGATCGCCCGGCGGCTCACCGTCGGCCTGTACTCCTCGCCGCACCTCGAACGGATCAACGAACGGATCACGCGCAACGGCGAGCCGATCTCCGACGACGAGTTCGCCGAACAGATCGCCGCGGTCGCCGACCTGGAGGCGATCACCGGCGTGCGCCCGTCGTACTTCGAGGCCGTCACCCTTGCCGCGTTCCGCTGGTTCGCCGACGTCGCCGTCGACGTGATGGTCATCGAGGTCGGGCTGCTCGGCCGGTGGGACGCGACGAACGTGGTCGACGCCGACGTGGCCGTGGTCACCAACATCGGCATGGACCACAACGAGTTCGCCGGTCCCACGAAGCTGGACATCGCCCGCGAGAAGGCCGGGATCATCAAGCCCGGCTCCGCCGTGGTCGTCGGCGAGACCGACCCGCAGCTGGTCGCCGTCTTCCGTGAGGCAGGAGGCGCGTCCACGCTGGTGCGCGGCGAGGACTTCGACGTCCTCGACAACCGCCTGGCGATGGGCGGCCGGCTGCTCGACCTGCGCACGCCGACGACCGTCTACCCGGACCTCTACCTGCCGTTGCACGGCAGCCATCAGGGGGACAACGCAGTGGTCGCGCTGACCGCCGTCGAGGCCTTCTTCGCCCATCCGCTGCAGCCAGACACGATCGCCGAAGCATTCGCCGCGGTGCGCATGCCGGGGCGCTTCGAGGTGGTCGGCCGCTCGCCGCTCGTGGTGATCGACGGCGCGCACAACCCTGCAGGCGCCGACTGCTGTGCGACGGTGTTCTTCGAGGACTTCCAGCCCGAGGGCCGCCGGATCCTGGTCGTCGGCTGCCTGCGCAACCGCGACCCGGCGGCGATGCTGTCCGCCTTGCGCGCCGACGAGTTCGACGTCGTCATCACGTGCACGGCGCCGACCCCGCGCGGTCTGCCGGCCGAGGCGTTGACCGCCGCGGCGCGGGCGATGGGCTGCGAGCAGGTGATCCAGCGTGACACCGTCGAGCAGGCCTGCGACGCCGCGCTCGGCCTGGCCGGCGAGCTGGACGCGGTCCTGATCACCGGCTCGCTGTACGTGATCGGCGCCGCCCGGCCACACCTGCGCCGCACGGCCTGATGTGCTGCCGGCGCTCGGCCGCCGTAGCGGTGTTGCGGCGGTGGTGCGGCGGTGCTGTGAGATCAGGCACGTGGCGCGTCCATCTCTGGGAAGTCCTCGGTGGGGTGGATAGCGTGGTCCGCCATGTCTGATCGCACGCTGGTTCTGTTGAAGCCCGACGCCGTGGAGCGCAAGCTTGTCGGCGAGATCGTCGGCCGGTTCGAAGCCAAGAACCTGCACATCGTCGCGATGGACCTGCGCTCGCTGGACGCAGCCCCCCTTGCCGAGC
>CAZMHG010000653.1:1709-1954 GCA_964565975.1 uncultured Ilumatobacteraceae bacterium
CGAGCACGTCGGCAAGGGCTTCTATGCCGATCTGGTCGAGTTCATGAGCCGCGGCCCGGTCGTCGCGATGGTGGTCGAGGGGCCCGAGGACACCTGGGAGGTCGTGCGCAACCTGATGGGTGCGACCAACCCGCGCACGGCCGCGCCGGGCACGATCCGCGGTGATCTGGGCATCCGGTTCACCGAGAACCTGGTGCACGGACGCGACTCGCTGGCGTCGGCGACGCGCGAGATCGGCATCTTCT
>CAZMHG010000654.1:0-1951 GCA_964565975.1 uncultured Ilumatobacteraceae bacterium
ACCGGCGCGGCGAAGCGCCCGCCCAGCGACGTGAGGTGCGGGTACCCGGCGCGCGCGGCGACGTCGCGCACCACACGCGCGGTGACCGCCAACGTGGTCATCCCGTGCACGATGCGGCCCGGCCGGGCCTGACGGGGCGAACTAACGTGCGAACGGCGCGACGCGGACATCGCGCAGCGCCGCCGGCGATAGGTCCCGCAACGTGGGGTAGCCGTTGAGCGCCATGAGCAGATCGGCCTCGGCCAACAGCGATCGCAGTACGTGTTCCGCGCCATGTCGCCCTCCGAGCGCGAGACCGTAGACGAACGGTCGCCCCACGCCGACCGCAGTCGCCCCAAGAGCTACCGCCTTGACGATGTCGGCCCCAGTGCGCACCCCGGAGTCGAACAGAACCGGTAACCCCCGCACCGCCTCGACCACGTCGGCGAGGCAGTCGATGGCGGGCATCCCGCCGTTCGCCTGGCGCCCGCCGTGGTTCGAGCAGTACACCGCGTCGACCCCGGCATCGCGCGCCCGCCTGGCATCGTCGGGATCGCAGATCCCCTTGACGACGAGGGGAAGCGTCGTCATAGCTCTCAACCGGTTCAGGTCGTCCCACCCCAGAGCCGATCCGAAGACGGACGACCACGCGAGTGCCGCAGCTGCGGGATCCTCCTCCGGGCTTCGCGCGAGCCGAGACCTGAACACCGGATCCGTCAGGTAGTTGGCGAGGCAGTGGCCGCGCAGCTGGGGCAGGTTCGACGTCGCGACGTCACCGGGTCGCCAGCCACCGGTCCACGCGTCCAGCGTGACGATCAGCGCCTCGTACCCGGCGACCTCGCAGCGACTCACCAGGCTCTCGCAGAGCTCCCAGTCCGACGGCACGTACAGCTGGAAGTAGGCAGGCACACCCGGCGCGTGCCTGATGACGTCCTCGAGCCGATCGTTGGCGAGCGTCGTCGCGACGAGCGGGGCGCCGACCGCGGAACTCGCCTGTGCCGCCGCGATATCACCGTGCCCGTCCTGCGTGCAGATCCCGGCGATGCCCACCGGCGCGAAGAAGGCAGGCGCGGCCACGGTGCGGCCGAACAACTCGACCGACAGGTCTCGCCTTCCGGCCCCCGCGAGCATGCGGGGCATGAGGCCGTACGACCGTGTCCGGCAAGGCCGACCGCCCACGCCGGACACGGTCAGAGACTACGTCGCCGGAGGCGCTGGGGACGTAGTCTCTGACCGTGTCCGGCAAGGCCGACCGCCCACGCCGCTCGAGGTCGTCGAAGCCCGCCGGGAACGGCAGCCGGTGCCCGCGGATCCCGTCGAAGTAGAGCCCCGTGAGGTAGCTGCCGAACTGGTCTGCCGGCGGTTCCTGCGTCATGTCAGTACCCCTGGGCTGCGTTGACCCGCCCCAGCAGCGGGCCTCCTGAGACGAACGCATCGATGTTGGTGCGGGCGCGTGCCCGCAGCGCCTCCAGCGCCCCGACGTCGCGGGCGGCGCTGTGGCACGTGAGCAGGCACCGCGGACTGCTGAAGAGCGGGTCGCCCACGGGAAGCGGCTCTGGATCGGTCACATCCAGCGCGACGCCGGCGATCGTGCCTGCTGCCACCGCCGCGCGCAGCGCGTCGTGGTCGACCAGCTCCCCGCGGGCCACATTGATCACGGCGGCAGAGGACCGGAGCAACGCGAGGCGCCGCGCGTCGAGGATGCGGCGGGTCACGGGGGTGAGCGCCGCGGCGAGGACCAGGAAGTCGGCGAGAGGCAGCTCGTCGTCCAACATCTCGATGGGGCGCCAGGCAGCACCTTCCACGGAACGAGGGGTCGTGCTCAGCAGGACGCACTGCGCCCCGATCGGGACCAGGAGCTCTACGAGCGCGCGTGCCACGGCACCGGCTCCGACGACGACGACCCTGGCCCCCCGAAGGCTCCGGCAGGTGCGCGGCTCCCACGTCCGGCTCCTTGCGAAGGCGACGAGCC
>CAZMHG010000655.1:0-1945 GCA_964565975.1 uncultured Ilumatobacteraceae bacterium
CGCCGTGCTGTGCTGGTACGTGTACTGGACCAAGTTCCACGGCCTGACCGAGGTGGTTCAGCACGTCACCAGCCACGTCGACTCGGTGGTCTGGGTGCTGGCGATGGTCTACGCGCTGGCCGGGTTCCTGGAGCAACCAGATCGGCGCACGAAGCTGATGTTCTGGCTCGGCTCGCCGATCCTCGGTTTCGCCCTGATCGTCAACAACCGCCGCCTCGGCTGGATCATCTTCCTGGTCTGCGCGGTGTACATCGTGTTCACCTCGGCGGGCAAGGCGCGGCGCCGGCTCTCTGCCGTGGTGCCGGGCGTGTTCCCGATTCTCGCGCTCTACGGCGCCGTCGGCTGGGTTGCCCCGCCGTCGCGTCTGTTCTTCCCGGTGCAGGCGCTGCGTTCGGTGCTCTCCAGCGAGGACAGCAGCAGCGTGACGCGCGAGATCGAGAACTTCAACGTGGTGTTCACCTTGCGCAACTCGCTGCCGGGCATCGGCACGGGGTTCGGCCACTCCTACACCGAGGTGATCCGCGCCGACGACATCAGCCAGTTCTTCGCCCAGTACCAGTTCCTGCCGCACAACAGCATGCTCGGTCTCCTGCTGTGGGCAGGCCCGGTCGGGCTGGGGCTGATCCTGCTTCCCACCTCGTTCGCCCTGCGCAGCGGCCACTTCGTGCGCACGACCAGTGGTGAACGGCTCGACCGGCTCCTCGGGGGCATGACCGCCGCCACGGTGATGGCCTACTACATCCAAGGGTGGGGTGACCTCGGTCTGCAGAACACCACCCTGGTCGTGCTGGTCGGCATCCTCGGAGGTGCGGCGTTCGGCCTCGACCGGCGGGTGGTGGCCCGACGGCGAGGCGAACCGGACGGGGCGGGGCGGGAACCGGCGATGGCGGCGGGCACCTAGTGGCCGGCCGGCGAACGTTGGTGGGGCGGGGGCTCACATTGGCGGTCGCCGTGGGCCTGGTGGCCTGCACTGACAGTTCGCCCAAGACGACGGTGCCGCAGGGCGCCGTCACCACGCCGGCAAGCTCGGCGACATCGGCGTCGGGTACCGACGTCGTGGCCTACGAGGCCAAGCTCGGCGAGGGCTGGGAGAACTACGGCTGGTCGGCCACCGTGCCCGGCAGTGGCCCGGCGAGGATCGACCTGTCGGATTGGGGTGGCTGGATCCTGGCCAACCCTGGCAACGACCAGGCCTATTCCGAGCTGCGGTTCGTCGTCCGCCTGTCACCCGGCCTCGAGCCGACGGTCCTGCAGGTACGCGTGGCGAACGCTGCGGGGTCGACGTACCCAGATGTCCAGCCCGACTACGTCGCGGCCGGCGAGGGCGTCTGGCGGGCGACGATCCCGGCGCGCACCTTGCTCGGCGGCCGTGGGTCCTTCGACCGGGTCGTGTTCAGCGCCACCGCGTCGCTGCCGGCGGGCTCGTGGGCGGAGATCGACCACGTCGTCCTGGCCCGTAGCGCGACCTCGACGACCACGCCCGTCGCGTCGGTGGCGGCGAAGGCGACGGTCGACTGCTCGGTCGCGTCGACGCCGATCAGCGACCAGATCTACGGCATCGCCTTCCGCTCGATCGGCGACCAGGACGCCACGGAGCAGTGGACGCTCGGGGCGACGAGCCGACGGTGGGGCGGCAATTCGACCTCGCGCTACAACTGGGAGTCCGGGCACGACTGGAGCACCGCGGGGGACTGGTACTTTCGCAACGTGTCGATCCTCGACGGCACCATGCCGGCGCACGAGCGATACCTGCGCGACAACTGGGCGCACCAGGTGTCGTCCGCAGTGACGATCCCGATGCTCGGGTGGGTGGCCAAGGACGACACGTCGTACTCGTTCCCGGTGAGCGTCTTCGGCGAGCAGGAGAGCACCGATCCCGACGTCCCCGATGCCGGCAACGGCGTCTCGCCGGACGGTTCGCTGCTCACGCCGCTCGACCCGTCGC